>CAYMPQ010000013.1:0-29210 GCA_964392345.1 uncultured Actinomycetota bacterium | reverse complement strand
ACCATAGGGGCCGGAAGCATTACAAAGATTATTGAATAGAAAGTAAGATTTAGCAAAAAGCTAAATAAAAATTAGGAGGGAGATTTGTGGCAAGAAGTAAGTTGGGTCAAAAAATTAGAATTAAATTAAAAGCATATGACAATGAGATAATAGATAGTTCTGCCAAGAAGATAGTAGAGACAGTGGAAAGGTCAGGAGCAAAAGTTTCAGGGCCAATTCCATTGCCAAACAAAAAAAATGTATATTGCGTCATAAGATCTCCACATGTGCATAAAGACTCAAGGGAACATTTTGAAATCAGAACCCACAAAAGGCTTATAGATATAATAAATCCTACCCCTAAAACGGTTGATTTATTAATGAGGGTTAGCCTTCCAGCAGGCGTAGATATTGAAATAAAGTCATAATTAATAATAGAGCAATGTTTAATGTAAGGTGTGTGCAAGATGTTAAGTGCAATATATGGGAAAAAGATTGGTTCAACACAAATATTTGATAAAAATGGCAATGTTGTGTGTGCTACAGCTATTGAGGCCGAACCTTGTGTAATAGTACAAGTAAAAGATATCAAAAAAGATGGGTATAATGCTGTTAAAGTCGGATTTGGAAATATTAAGGAAAAAAAAGCAAAAAAGCCTGTTAAGGGTGAATTTGATAAGATAAAAGAAAAGCCTAAAAAATATTTAAGAGAAATCAGGGTAGAAAAATTTGATGAAGAATACAAACATGGAGATAACATAGACATTAATATTTTTAAGGTTGGGGATAAGGTTAAAGTAACAGGATATTCAAAAGGCAAGGGATTTAGCGGTGTAATAAAGAGACATAATTTTCATAGAGGACGAATGTCTCATGGCTCACATAGCCACAGAAAACCAGGATCGGTAGGAATGTGTGCCACACCAGCAAAAATTTTAAAGGGGAAAAAGATGCCGGGGAGGATGGGTAATTGTAAAGTTACTTCAGCTGGCTTGGAAATAGTTGATATTATAGAAGATCAGAATCTAATTCTTATTAAAGGCGCTGTCCCCGGTGCTAAGGGTAATCTGGTTTTTATAAAAAAGATTAGCAGTTAATTTTAGGAGAAAGATAATGGCAAATCTGGATATTTTAAATTTAAAAGGTGATAAGGTAGAAAAAATAAAAATATCTGATGACATGGTAAAGCAGGAGATAAGTACTGATGCTCTGCATCAGGAAGTTAGAAGATACCTGGCTTCCATAAGAACTGGATGCCACAGCACAAAAGACAGAAGCGAAGTAAGAGGCGGTGGGAAAAAGCCATGGAGGCAGAAAGGCACAGGCAACGCAAGAGCAGGAACCAACAGGTCTCCTATATGGCGCGGAGGAGGAGTCGTTTTTGGTCCAAAGCCAAGAAGTTACTCTTTTAAATTAAATAAAAAAGTAATTAGAAAATCCAAGTCTATGGCGTTATCCGAAAAGTTTAAAGATAATAAAATTTTAGTACTGGATGTGTTGGATTTTAAGAATCCGAAAACAAAAAAAGCAGTAGATATATTAAATAAATTTAAATTAAAAGACAAAAAAGTCCTGGTGGTTTTAGAGGATTTAAACGGAAACGAGGCTAAGTCTTTTAGCAATATTGCCAATGCAACATTGGCAAGCGCAGGGAGTCTTAGCACATACAGCATTTTAATTTCAGAATATGTGATTTTTACCAGGGATTCACTAAATAAGTTTATCAGGAGGTCAAACAGTGGAGGATCCTAGAGATATAATTATTTCTCCTATAGTATCAGAAAAAAGTTACGGGGCAGTTGCTGATAAAAGGTATTCTTTTTATGTTGATGTAAGATCTGGTAAAGATAAGATAAAAAGGGCTATTGAACAAATATTTAATGTAAAAGTATTAAAAATTAGTACTATGAATATAAAGCCTAAACCTAAAAGATTAGGAAGATCAATTGGCAAGAGTGCAAAAAAGAAGAAAGCCATAGTAACGTTAAGGAAAAAAGATAAGATTGAATTCTTTGAATCAGTTTAATTTAAGATTTGGAGGTTAGCAGCGGTGGTTTTGAAAAAATATAAACCCACATCTCCCGGAAGGAGATTTGCAACGGTATCGGATTTTTCGGCTTTAACTAAAAAGAAGTCAGAAAAGTCTTTGACTGTGTCCTTAAAGAAGGCTAGCGGAAGAAATAATGCAGGCCGTATAACCAGAAGACATAGTGGAGGAGGGCATAAAAGATTATATAGAGTAATAGATTTTAAGAGGGTAAAAGATAATATTCCGGCAAAGGTAGATTCTATTGAATATGATCCAAATAGGAGTGCCAGGATTGCTCTTTTAAAGTATGTTGATGGGGGAAAGAGTTATATAATTGCTCCTAAAGGATTAAAAATAGGCGATATGGTAATGTCAGGGGAAAAGGCTGATATAAAAGTAGGCAACTGCCTTCCTTTAATCAATATTCCTGTTGGAACAGTTATACATAATATTGAACTCAAAGAAAATAAGGGAGCAGAACTTGCAAGATCTGCAGGAGGAGAAGCTCAGCTGCTTGCTAAAGAAAAGAAATACGCCCATATAAAGCTGCCTTCAGGCGAAGTTAGGCTGGTTAGTATTAAATGCAGAGCTTCCATAGGGCAGGTAGGAAATGCAGATCATGAGATAATTTCTTTAGGGAAAGCTGGTAGAAAAAGATGGCTTGGGATAAGGCCAACTGTAAGAGGGACAGCTATGAACCCGCACGACCATCCACACGGTGGAGGAGAAGGTAAAAATAAAAGTGCAGGGAGAAATCCTTCTACACCATGGGGGAAGCCTACGCTTGGTTATAGAACTAGAAAAAAGAATAAGGCTTCTAATAAGTTCATAATTAAGAGAAGAAAGTAATATAAGAATATACTTATGCTGATTGATTTGTTTATAAATAATTAGTAGTTTATGCAAAACAGTAAGCTTAATAGTTGAGGGAGGATAACTATGTCAAGGTCTTTAAAAAAAGGGCCTTTTATTGAAGAAAAACTTATGAGTAAGGTTGAAAAGTTGAATGAAACTGGAGATAAAAAGATCATTAAGACATGGTCGCGTAATTCGACAATTTTTCCAGAGATGGTTGGGCATACAATAGCAGTACATGATGGGAGAAAGCATGTACCTATATTTATATCAGAATCAATGGTGGGACATAAATTAGGAGAGTTTGCTCCCACAAGGAATATAAGGGCACATGTATACAAAGGTAAAACTGAGAAAACTACTTCAAAGCCGCATTAGGAAAAGTGTAAAGATATAAAAGAGAGGTAAGGGTTTTTGGAAACAAGAGCAGTTGAAAAATTTATAAGAATGTCACCAAGGAAAATAAGATATGTTGCAGCGCTGGTTAGAGATAAGTCTGTAGCAGAAGCTGTAGATATTTTATCTCTCACTCCTAAAAAGGCAGCCTTGATAATTAAAAAAGCTGTACAGAGTGCTGCTGCAAATGCTACTGAAAATAGCAATATGAATGAGGATGATTTATATATATCTAAAATATATATAAACGAGGGGCCCACCCTAAAAAGGTTTAAGCCAAGAGCCAGGGGAAGAGCTGCAAGGATCAGGAAGAGGACCTCTCATGTAGTAGTTTATGTAACTGATGGGAAAGAAGAGGAGGTTAAGGAAGTTGGGACAAAAAGTTAACCCTAATGGCTTAAGACTTGGAATAATTAAAGACTGGCAGGTAAAATGGTTTGCTACAAAGGATTATGCAAAGTTTTTGCATGAAGATATGGTAATAAGGGAAGTAATCAGCGGGCAACTATCTAACGCAGGTGTTTCAAAAATAGAGATTGAAAGAACATCAGAAGAAGTAAAGATAGGTGTTAGCACTTCTAAACCCGGGATAGTTATAGGAAAAAGGGGCACGACTATTAATGATGTTAGAGATATGTTAATGAAGAAAATAGGAAAGACTATACAGATTAATATACTGGAGATCAAAAAACCTGAGATTGTTGCTAAATTAGTGGCTGAAAGCATAGCATCTCAATTAAAGGGCAGGGTAAGTTTCAGGAGAGCAATGAAAAAAGCTGTTTCTCTGGCAATGAAGGCAGGTGCTAAAGGTATAAGAGTTCAATGTTCTGGCAGATTAGGCGGAGCAGAAATGGCAAGAACAGAGTGGTACAGAGAAGGCAGGGTTCCGCTGCATACTCTTAGAGCTGATATTGATTATGGATTTGCGGAATCAGACACAACCTTTGGGAAGATTGGTGTTAAGGTCTGGATTTATTTAGGGGATGTAATATTAGACAAGAGGGAGAAAGAAGCAGAAAATGTTTCTGGCTAGGAGGCAATTATGTCACCAATGCTAATGCCAAAAAGGGTAAAGCATAGAAAAGAACAAAGAGGAAGAATGAAAGGCACTGCTAAGGGAGGTACGAAACTATCCTTTGGGGAATATGGTCTTCAGGCAGTGGAATGTGGATGGGTGCCAAGCAAGCAGATAGAGGCTGCAAGGATTGCACTTACCAGGTATATTAAAAGAGGGGGAAAAGTGTGGATAAATATTTTTCCTCATAAACCTGTTACTAAAAAACCTGCTGAAACCAGAATGGGGAGCGGTAAAGGTGCTCCTGAGCAGTGGGTAGCAGTAGTAAAACCCGGGAAAATTATGTTTGAATTATCGGGTGTGAGCGTTGAGGTTGCGAAGGAAGCAATGAGGCTTGCTTCACACAAGTTGTCTATTAAGACAAAATTTATTTTTGAGGAATAATATCTATATAGAGATTGGGTAGAGAAAAATGAGAATCAGTGAAATAAAAGAACTTACTCGGGAAGAATTAGAAACAAAATTAACTGATGTCAAAAAAAGTCTTTTTTCATTGAAATTTCAAAAATCGAGAGGGCAGTTAGAGAATGTTATGGCAATAAGAAATTTGAAAAAGGATATTGCTAAATTAGAAACTTTAATGAGAGAAAAAGAACTTGGTATGCATGAAAAAAGAGAAGTACGGAAAGGCAAAGATCGTTAATAAGGAGGGTTATTTTTGGAAAGAGGTAAAAGGAAAATAAGAGTAGGGGTTGTAGTCAGTGAAAAAATGGATAAAACAGCAGTAGTTGCGGTAGAATCCTACTACAAGCACTCTTTATATAAAAAGATATTAAAGAAAGTAAAAAATTTTAAAGTACACGATCCAGACAATAAGTGTAAATTAGGGGACGAAGTTAGAGTAACTGAAACAAAGCCTCTTAGCAAGACTAAGAGATGGAGACTGTTAGAGATAATTAAAAAGGCTGATTAAAGAGGGGTTTAAGATGATTCAGGCTGAGAGTAGAGTAAAAGTTGCTGACAATACTGGTGCTAAGGAACTTTTGTGTATCAAAGTTTTAGGCGGCTCAAGGAAAAGATATGCAAGAGTTGGCGATATATTTGTAGCAACAGTAAAAGTTGCAAACCCCGGAGGGGTCGTTAGTAAAAGTGATGTTATAAAGGCAGTACTTGTAAGATCTAAAAAAGTTCTTAGAAGAAAAGATGGATCATGCATAAGATTTGATGAAAATGCTGCAGTTATCATAGATGACCAGAATAATCCAAAGGGAACTAGGATATTTGGGCCAGTAGCAAGGGAACTTAGAGATAAAAATTTCATGAAAATTATTTCTCTATCACCAGAAGTAGTTTGAAATAAGTAGGGAAGAATAGGGGTTTACATAAATGCTGAAAGTGAAAAAAAATGATAAGGTGAAAATAATTAAAGGCAAAGATAGCGGTAGGATAGGAAAAGTACTTAGAATAGAGCCTGCTGAGGGCAAGCTATACGTTGAAGGTGTAAATATTATAAAGAAGCATACGAGACAAAAAAGCCAGAACCAGCCCGGGGGTATTATAAAAAAGGAAGGTCCTATTAATATTTCGAATGTTAAAGTAATATGTCCTAGTTGTGGCAAACCTGCGAGGCTGGGCTTTATGGTTAAAGATTCTGATGAAAAGGTAAGAATTTGTAAAAAGTGCGGGCAGCAGGTGTAGGGAGGTAATATTAAGGTGGCGTCAGTAAAACCTAGATTAAAAGAAAAATATGATAAGGAAATAGTTCCTGAAATGATGAAGGAGTTTGGCTATAAAAGTGTAATGGAAGTGCCAAACTTGGAAAAGATCACTATTAATATGGGAGTTGGTTCTGCTATTCAAAATATGAAGGAGCTTGAGTCTGCAAGCAATGATTTAGCTAAAGTTACTGGTCAGAAGCCTATAATAACTAAAGCAAGGAAATCTATTGCCAGCTTTAAATTAAGGGAGGGAAATCCAATAGGCTGTATGGTAACACTGCGCGGAAACAGAATGTATGAATTTTTAGACAGGCTGCTTAGCATAGCTATCCCCAGGATCAGAGATTTTAGAGGACTTTCTAAAAAAAGTTTTGATGGCTGTGGGAATTATACCATGGGGGTAAAAGAACAATTGATATTCCCAGAAGTCAGCTATGATAATATTTTCAGTGTAAAAGGTATGAATATTACAATTACTACTGGCAACACAAAGAGTGATAAAGAATCACTAAGTTTACTGGAAAAATTTGGATTTCCATTTAAAAGATAAATTAGTAGGAGGATTTTTATTGGCAAGAAAAGCACTTGTAGAAAAGCAAAAACTAGAACCTAAATATAAAACAAGAAAGTATAATAGATGTGTTAGATGTGGTAGAAGGAGAGGCTTCTTTAGGAAATTTGGAATCTGTAGAATCTGTTTGAGAGAATTAGGTCATGAGGGGAAAATTCCTGGACTTACAAAGTCCAGCTGGTAATTAAAGGGGGATATATATATGTCTGTAACTGATCCTGTAGCTGATATGTTAACAAGGATAAGAAATGCTAATAGTGCAAAAATGGATTTTGTTGATATTCCTTCTTCTGGAATAAAAGTAGAAATAGCTAAAATATTATATGAAGAGGGATACATAAAAAACTATGAGACGCGACATGAAGACAGCAGGGGTATTATTAGAATTTATTTAAAATATGACAAAAAGAAAAAGGCTGTAATAACGGAACTAAAAAGAATTAGCAAGCCAAGCTTGCGTGTGTATGTTGAAAAGAATAAAATTCCCAAAGTCCTGGGAGGATTAGGGATAGCAATACTGTCAACATCCAAAGGGATGCTGACAGGGGAGAATGCTAAGAAAAATGGTGTAGGCGGAGAAGTAGTTTGTTATATCTGGTAGAAAGAGAGGTAAGTTTAAGTGTCCAGAATTGGGAAAATACCTATTGATATACCACCAGAGGTGAGTGTAGACATAGTTGAAAATAAGGTTACAGCAAAAGGGAAACTAGGAGAGTTATCTCTGGATGTAGATCCATGTATTAAACTAAATTTAAAAGATGGAAAGTTACTGCTAACACCTATTTCTGATAGCAAGAGATATAAAGCCAAGCATGGCCTTTATAGAAGTTTGCTTGATAATATAGTAATAGGAGTGAGCAAGGGATTTAGTAAAACGCTGGAGATAGTCGGAGTTGGATATAGGGCGAGTAAAAAGGGAAAGGCTATTGAGATTCTTGCAGGATATTCAAACCCTGTAATTTTAGAAGAGATTGATGGTATAACTTTTGATGTTCCGGATAACACTACTATAGTTGTTAGCGGTGTTGATAAACAAAAAGTTGGAGAAGTGGCATCAAAAATTAGAAGTATTAGAAAACCTGAACCATATAAAGGTAAGGGCATTAGATATAAAGGTGAGATTATTAGAAGAAAAGCTGGGAAAGCAGCTGCTGCTGCTGTAAAGTAGATTAATATTTGGAGATGTATTATGAGGACAAAAAATGAAAGAAAAAATAAAAGCCTTGCAAGAAAATTAAGGGTCAGGCATAAAATTAAAGGGAACAGCGAACGTTGCAGGCTTTGTATTTATAGGAGCAACAGGTATATTTATGGTCAAATAATAGATAACAGTAACGGAAGAACCATAATTGGTATTTCAAGCAAATATACTGAAAGTAATGAAAATGATAAAAAAGGTAAAATTGATTTAAGTTATAGGACCGGACTGTTGTTGGCACAAAAAGCAAAAGCTAAAAAAATAGACAGTGTTGTATTTGATAGAAGCGGGTTTAAGTACCATGGCAGAGTAAAGGCTTTTGCAGAAGGTGCAAGGAAAGCAGGGTTAAAATTTTAATCAGATTTAAGGAGGAAGGTTAGTGGCTAATTTTTCTGGTGATGATGAGAGAAATGAAAAAGTTATAAAAATAAACAGGGTAGCAAAAGTTGTAAAAGGCGGTAGGAGATTTAGCTTCAGTGCTTTAGTTGTTACTGGTGATAAAGAAGGAAAAGTAGGCGTGGGGTATGGTAAAGCAAAAGAAGTAGCCACTGCTATTAAGAAAGGTATCAGTAACTCAAAAAAGAATATGTTTGAGGTGCCGATTGTTAATGGAACCATTCCTCATGAAGTAAACGGCCGTTTTGGTGCTGGCCATGTTTTCATGAAGCCTGCTTCCAGCGGTACCGGAGTTAGAGCAGGAGGACCAGTAAGGGCAATAATGGAGTTAGCTGGCGTACAGGATATATTAACTAAATCTCTTGGAAGTTCCAATGCTTTAAATATAGTAAATGCTACTATAAATGGACTGAAGTCGCTGAAAAAACCTGAAGAAGTTGCTCGTAGCAGGGGAAAAGCAAAAGAAGAATAATTATAGGGAGGAAAAAATGGTGAGGCTTTGCGATTTAAAGCCATCTAGCGGGTCTACAAAAAAAAGAAAGAGAGTTGGAAGAGGAGACGGTTCGGGCCACGGAAAGACATCGTGTAGAGGAACAAAAGGGCAATTATCCCGCTCTGGTGGAAAAACCAGAGTAGGTTTTGAAGGTGGACAAATGCCGCTCCAGAGGAGAATACCACATCTCAGGGGGTTTAAAAATACAAGGAAAAAGGAATTTAATATAATAAATATTAGCCAGTTGGAAAGATTTAATGACAGCAGTGCAGTGGATTTTAAAGTACTGGAAGAAAATGGGCTTATCATGAAGAAAGGGAAACCTGTCAAAATATTAGGCAGTGGCAAACTCAGTAAAAGTTTAACTGTAAAAGCTAATTATTTTAGTAAAAGCGCTGTAAAGAAGATTGAGAAAGCTTCAGGCAAGGTGGAGGTAATATAGTGTTCCGTGCATTACTAAATGCCTTTAGAATCAGGGAAATTAGAAATAAGATTTTATTTACTCTTGGTATCCTGGCTCTGTACAGATTTGGATCAACCCTTACAGTTCCAGGAGTTGACTCATCTAAAATTCTAGAGCAGGTCCAGACTGGAGTAATGGGAATGATGGACTTGTTCTCGGGTGGTGCGATGGGCAGGTTTGCAGTTTTTTCTCTTGGTATTATGCCATATATCACAGCATCGATCATAATGCAGTTGCTGCAGGTTGTGATACCAAAGCTTGAACAGCTGGCAAAGGAAGGAGAAGCAGGAAGAAGAAAAATAAATCAGATAGCCAGATACATGACTGTAGGATTGGCTTTCATACAATCAGTGGCGATGGTATTTTTCTTTAGAAATTTTGGGGCAATAGTAAATTTTGATTTTATTCATGTTGCTTTAATAGTTATTACTCTAACTGCCGGTACAACGCTAATTATGTGGTTGGGAGAATTAATAAACATTCATGGTATTGGCAATGGTATCTCCCTTATAATATTTGCATCTATTATATCAAGAATACCGGGGCAGGTGATAAGCTTATTCAGGTTAAAGGGGACTAATATTTTTTACATAGTATTCTTAGCAGTGCTTTCTGTAGGAATAATTATGGCAATAGTTTTAATCCAGCAGGGAGAAAGAAAAATTCCTGTACAATATGCCAAGCGAATAGTAGGAAGAAAAGTATTTGGCGGCCAGAGCACATATATCCCCCTTAAAGTTAATCAATCGGGAGTAATGCCAATAATCTTTGCAGTAGCAGTTATGCTCTTTCCTGCAACTATTGCCCAGTTTATACCAAATAAATTTGTCCAATCTTTTGCAGACATGCTAAGTCCCGGTGGGCAGGGAGGCATAAATCCTATTTATGTTGTTACTTATATAGTTCTTATTATTGTTTTTGCATATTTTTATACGGCTATTACATTTAATCCATTGGATACGGCAGATAACCTGAGGAGATATGGAGGGTTTATCCCGGGGCTCAGGCCCGGGAAGAATACGGCTGAGTACCTAACAAATATTTTAAACAGGATAACACTTCCGGGCGCAGTTTTTCTGGCAATAATTGCCTTGCTTCCAGAAGTTTTAATAGCTTATTTGGGAGTTCCATTCAGATTTGGAGGAACTTCCTTGCTTATTGCTGTTGGTGTATCGCTTGATACAATGAGGCAATTAGAATCTCAATTAATAATGCGGGATTATGAAGGGTTTTTAAAATGAGGCTGGTAATGGTTGGGGTGCCTGGGGCCGGGAAAGGAACTCAGGCTAAAAAGATTTCCCAAAAATTTAATATAGCTCATATTTCGACTGGTGATATTTTGAGAAGCGAAATAAAAAAAGAGACACTTTTGGGCGTGGAAGCAGATGAGTATCTTAAAAAAGGCAAGCTGGTTCCGGATGATGTGATTATTGAAATAATAAAGTCAGAAATTATCAGGGATGAATCAATGGGCGGGTTTTTAATGGATGGATTTCCAAGGAACTTAAAACAAGCAGTAATGTTTTCAAATATACTTGATGAACTTGGACTAAAGTTAGACAAAGTAATAAATATAGTTGTGGATAAAAATGAAATAATAAAAAGGCTTGACAGCAGGAGAGTTTGTATTAATTGTAAGAGAATATATAGTTTTGATAACCTTGATGATAAAAATATTGTTAAGTGCCCGCACTGTGGTGGAAAATTAATAAAAAGGAAGGATGACAGCGCAGATATTATCAAAAAGAGACTTGCTGTGTATGAAAAAGAAACAAAGCCTCTTATAAATTATTATGATGGCAAAAATTTACTTGTAAATATTGATGGCATGGGAACCGAACAAGAAGTAACCGAAAGGATACTGAACTGTCTATGATAATATGTAAGTCAGCAAGTGAGATTGAGCTTATGAAAAAAGCTGGAGAAATAGTGGCTGAAATTCTTTTGAAAATAGAGCAGGTAATAGAACCCGGGACAACTACTGGTTACCTGAATAAGGTAGCTGAGAAAATGATGGTTAGTAAAAATGTCGCTGCTGCTTTTAAAGGGTATAAAAGCAGAATTAGTAAAAAACCTTACCCGAGCAGTATTTGTGTTTCAGTAAATGAGGAAGTGGTGCATGGAATACCCGGGAACAGAATTTTAAAAGACGGAGATTTAGTATCAGTTGATGTTGGAGTAAAACTAAAACAGTTTTATGGAGATGCTGCAAGAAGTTTTAAGGTGGGAAATACAAGCAAGGTTGCAAATAAGTTGTGGGAAGCAACATATAGTGCGCTCAATTTGGGTATTAGCAAATGTGTAGAGGGCAATAGACTTTCAGATATTTCTAACCAAATTGAAAAAAGAGCCATTGCGGATGGTTTTTCAGTAGTTAAGGATTTTGTGGGGCATGGGATTGGCAAAAGTATGCACGAAGATCCACAAATATTAAATTATGGTCCTCCTGGGCATGGACCTGTTCTTAAAAGAGGGATGACTTTAGCAATTGAGCCAATGCTAACCGAAGGTACGGGTGATGTAGAAATACTGGATGATATGTGGACAGTAGTAACTGGAGACAGGAAACTATCCTGCCATTTTGAGGACACGGTTGCGATTACAGAAGATGGTCCATTAATTTTAACCATGATTTAAAAAAAATGCAAAGGATGAGTGGACATTAGTAATTTTTTTTGTTATCCTACATATTTGCTTTTTTGTAGCAAGAAATAAGGAGGCTGTAAAATTACAAAAAAGGAAGGCATTATAGAAGCAGAGGGAACAGTGCTCGAAGCTCTTCCCAATGCTATGTTTAGAGTAGAGCTTGACAATGGCCATAAAGTATTGGCACATATTTCGGGCAAGATGCGTATGCATTATATAAAAATTTTACCTGGAGACAGGGTAAAGATAGAGATTTCACCATATGACCTAAGCAGGGGAAGAATTACTTTTAGGAAGAAGTAAAAAATTTAGTCTGAAGCTTAAATATTAAGGAGCGGTTAAGATGAAGGTAAGACCATCAGTAAAAAAAATTTGCAATAGCTGTAAGGTTATTAGAAGAGAAGGAAAAGTTATTATAATTTGTAAAAATCCTCGTCATAAGCAGAGACAGGGCTAAGGAGGTTATTCGAGTGGCAAGAATTGCAGGGGTTGACATACCAAGAGATAAACATATATGTATAGCACTAACTTATATATTTGGAATTGGCAGATCAAAAGCAAAGAAGATTTTGAGTGATTTAAATATAAAAGAAAATGTTAAAACAAGGGATCTAACTGAGGACGAAATAGTAAAAATCAGGGAATATATTGATGGTAGATCCAAGGTAGAGGGAGATCTCAAAAGGGAAATTAATCAGAATATTAAGAGATTAATTGAAATAAGCTCATATAGAGGAATAAGACACAGAAGGGGTCTTCCAGTAAGGGGACAGAGGACTCACACTAATGCAAGAACCAGAAAAGGAAGAAAAAAATCGGTTGGTATAGGGAAGAAAATAAGATAAGATCATCAGTGTAATTGGGAGGTAAGTTTTGGTAAAAAAGACTGTTACTAAAAAAAGGCTTAGAAAAAAAGAGAAAAAGAATATAAATTTTGGAGTTGCTCACATTAAATCTACTTTTAACAATACTATAGTTAACATAACTGATACCAATGGCAACACAATAGCCTGGGGCAGCGCAGGAGCAATGGGCTTTAAAGGTTCAAGAAAGAGCACTCCATTTGCTGCTCAAATAACCGCTACTTCAGTCGCAAGACTTGCCCAGGAGCATGGTGTTGCAAGAGTGGATGTTCAAGTTAAAGGTGTAGGCTCTGGAAGGGAAACAGCAGTAAGGTCTCTGCAGGCAGCAGGGCTTGAAATTGGGAGAATAGTTGATGTTACCCCAGTTCCTCACAACGGTTGTAGGCAGTCTAAGAGAAGAAGAGTTTAGGAAATCTTAAAAAGGAGCTATGATAAATGAGTATTGCTAAGAGATCAGCTTGTAAATTGTGCAGAAGGGAAAAGGAGAAATTATTTTTAAAAGGGCAGAGATGCTTTACAGATAAGTGTGCGTTTGAAAAGAAACCATACGCCCCTGGGCAGAAAGCAAAAATGAGATTAATTGAGACTGAGTTTTATACACAGTTAAGGGAAAAGCAGAAAGCAAAGAGGTACTATGGCATTCTTGAAAGACAGTTCAAAAACTATTATAAAAAAGCTTTAAGGAAGAAGGGGATAACCGGAGAAATTTTACTCCAGCTTTTAGAAACCAGGCTTGATAATGTTGTGTATATTATGGGCTTTGCTACTTCAAGAGCACAGGCTAAGCAATTAATATCTCATGGGCACATGCTTGTTGATGGCAGAAAAGTTAACATACCGTCATATCAGCTTAAAGAGGGACAGGAGATAAGCGTGTCGCCATCAAGTAAGGAGATCGCCCCTATTGTTGAGGCTAAAGAAAGTGGAAGCAGCCTTACACCTCCGGCTTGGCTTGAAGTTGACCTGGATAATCTAAAGGGACGTCTCCTAAAAATTCCTGAACGTGATGAGATAAAAGTTCCTATTAATGAACGAATAATAGTGGAACTTTATTCAAAGTAAATTAAATACTCTTTATTTTAGGAGGTAGATATAAATTGCTAAAAATGCATAAACCGAAGGTAGGCATAAAGCACAAAGATGAATTTGAAGGCGTGTTTGCTATGGAGCCATTGGAAAGAGGTTTCGGGCAGACCCTGGGGAATTCTATAAGAAGAGTGCTTCTTTCATCTATCGAAGGTCCCGGAATAACAAGGATAAGGATTGAGAATGTGGAGCATGAATTCTCTACTATAAAGGGCTTAAAAGAAGATGTTCTTGAATTTATCGCTAACTTGAAAGAAGTAGCTTTTAAGATGGAAGGTAATGAACCTGTTGTGCTCAAACTGGAAAAGAAGGGAAAGGGTGTTGTCAAAGCATCAGATATTAAGCTGCCTTCAGAGGTTGAAGTTGTAAACCCCGATGCCTATATTGGCACGTTAGCAAGCAAGGGTGAATTAAAGGTAGAAATGGTGTTAGAAAAGGGTAAAGGATATAAATCTGCAGAAGAAAATACAAAAGATGATGAGCATATTGGTATTATTCCCTTGGATACTATATTTTCTCCCGTTAAGAAGGTCATGTTTGAAGTTGAAAATACTAGAGTCGGCCAGATAACTAATTTTGACAGACTGATAATAGACATTAAAACAAATGGGAGCGTAAAACCAGAAGATGTGCTGAGCCAGGCATCTAAAATTATAAATGATTATATGGCGCTTCTTATTGATTTGTCAGACAAGGAAACTAAAAATGACCCCATATTTGAAAAAGAGGAGAAAGAAAGCGAAGAGAAAAGCTATCCTACGATAGAAGAGCTAGAGCTTTCTGTAAGGTCATATAATTGTCTCAAGAGAGAAGGAATTGAGACTGCTGAAAAATTATTAGAGTTTAGTGAAGATGAATTGCTGGATATTAGAAATTTTGGGCAAAAGTCTATTAAAGAAGTAAGAGATAAAATCAAGGAACTTGGATTGTCATTTAAGCAAAAATAGTTAGTACAAGAAGGTAAGATATGGTTATACCAAAAAAAGGAAGAAGGTTGGGCGGAAGCAGCAGCCATCAAAAAGTGATTATTAAAAATTTAGCTATTTCTCTGTTTGATAACGGAAAGATAAAAACTACAAGTGCCAAAGCTAAGATTTTGCGCGGCTTTGTTGATAAATTAATTAATCTTGCAAAAAAGGGAGATTTATCATCGAGAAGGCGATGCATAAAGTTAATTGGCAATTATAGAATAGTGCAAAAACTTTTTAATGAAATAGCTCCTGATATGTATAATAAATCAAGTGGTTTTACCAGAACTATTAAGTATGAAAATAGGCTTGGAGACGGAGCTCTGATTGTGATAGTTGAGCTTGTCAAGTAAAAAGCTTGCAAGCATAGTTATTTTGATATATAAATTTTGAGATAATTTGATGAGTAATTATATGGCTGCAGTAGAATATGATGGAACCTATTACTCCGGATTTCAAATACAGCCGCCAGACAGGAGAACTATTCAGGGGGAATTGGAAAAAGGTCTCTCTACTGTGCTCCAATCTTTAGTAAAAATTAGTTATTCAGGAAGAACAGATGCTGGTGTGCATGCAGTAAACCAGGTGATAAATTTTAGAACTGGGAAAGATATAGATTTGTACAAATTCGCCTGGTCGGTAAATAGCTTGATTCCGGAAGATATAGTTATCAAAAGTATAAAAAAAGTAGATGAGTCTTTTGATGCCAGAAGGGACGCAAAACTTAGAGAGTATGCTTATTATGTTGTGAACGGAAATTGGCAGAGCGTTTTTTTGAAAAAGTACAGCATATTGATTACAAAGAAACTGGATTTGAATATGATGAAAAAAGCGGCAGGAATATTTGTTGGAACTCATAATTTCAAGTCTTTTTGTAGCAATGCGGATGGTAGCAGTAAAAATTTTGTTAGAAAAATATTTAAATTTACTATCAGGAAGAGCAGGGACAATTTAGTAGTGTTTAGTATCTCTGCAAATTCATTCTTATATAATATGGTTAGAATTATAGTTGGGACCATCCTTGAAGTAGGCAGCGGCGAGAGGAATTTGGAAAGCGTAAGAAAAGCAATAACAGGTGAAGATAGGATGTTGGCTGGAAAAATTGCTCCTGCAAAAGGGCTGTTTCTTGCAAGGGTGGTATATTGACAGGAGATTGGAGGAATTATGGTTAATGCAGGTGTAAAAACATTTAGTGCAAAAGAGGAAAATATTGAGCGTCAATGGTTTCTGGTGGATGCCAGGGGGAAAACTTTAGGCAGGTTATCTACAGAATTAGCAAGAATTCTTAGAGGGAAGCATAAGCCATTATTTACGCCACATGTGGATTGTGGTGATTATATTATAGTTATCAATGCAGACAGTATAAAAGTTTCAGGTAAAAAGATGGAACAAAAAAAGTATTACAGGCATTCAGGATACATTGGTAACCTGAAAGTTATAAATTTAGAAAAAATGTTTAAAAAATCCCCCAGGTTTGTTTTGGTAAATTCAGTAAAGGGGATGCTTCCTCACAACATTTTAGGCAGAAAAATGATTAAAAAGTTAAAAGTATATGCTGGTGAGGACCATCCTCATAAGGCACAAAAACCAGAGAAGCTTGTTATATAAATAGTATGAGGATTCTAACTTTATATAATGTCTGTTAAGGTATAAGAATTTTGAAGAAAAAGGAGTGAGATATTGGCTGAAAAAGTTTGTTACTATGCAACCGGGAAAAGAAAAGAGTCTATTGCCAGAGTAAGGTTTTACCCCGGCAAAGGGAAAATAACGGTAAATAATAAGGAGTTTAAGGATTACTTTTGCAGGGAGTCCCTGCTGGCTGTAATTTTAGAACCACTTAAGTTAACTGGAACAGATAATGCTTATGATATAATAGCAGATTTAAAAGGTGGGGGAATATCGGGACAGGCCAGTGCTCTTCGGCATGCTATTTCTAAGATTCTTCTTAAGATAAATGATGAATATAGACCTATCTTGAAGAAAGAAGGGTTTTTAACCCGGGATTCACGAATAAAAGAACGGAAAAAATATGGTCTTAAGAAGGCAAGGAAAAAACCCCAGTTCTCTAAAAGATAATATTCTTTTCTTAATAAAGCATCTCTGTTTAAAAATAAATTTAAAAAATTGCAGGCAACTGCAACACTATAGACGACCGATGTGTAAATCAGGCATATCGGTCGTTGGTGTCACTAAGTGTCTTTCTGAAACGACTGCATAGCAAGTGTATTTGGAAATTCAGGAATTAAGCTGTTAGCTGGTGTAAACTGCAGCAACCATAATTTGCATATTTTAAGCCAGAACAGCAGTCATACTGTGCTTAAAATTAAAAGTGGAATTTCTTTTAATCTTAACTATTTTGGTTTATTATCTTGTATGACTCCACTTTTTGTAGAGAAAAAATATATATAATATAAATAATTAAGAAAACACTAAAATGAAGAATTTAAGAAAGTTATTTGGTACAGACGGGATAAGAGGAGTAGCAAACAAGGATTTAACAGCGGAGCTAGCATTAAAAGCCGGGAAAGCTGGTGCTAAATTTTTAATAGCTGATGGCAGGAAGGGTAAAATAATTGTTGGTAAAGACCCAAGGCCATCCGGTGATTTTATTGAAAGCGCACTTGTGGCCGGCATTCTTTCAAGCGGCCATGATGTTCTGCGAACAGGCATAATAAGTACCCCTGCTGTAGCACTTCTGGTTAAAATATTGGATCTTGACGGAGGCATAATGATTTCTGCCTCACACAACCCTTTAGGGGATAATGGCATTAAGTTTTTTTCAAAAGGCGGGTTGAAACTTACAGATGAGCAAGAAAAAAATATCGAGCATTATATGCTGATAATCGATGGTGCTGACAATAGCATAAATCCAACCGGTACAAATGTGGGAAGATGCAGTGACCTTAATGATGCTTGTGATATCTACCTGAACTATATTATTGAAAATTTTAATATTGATTTGAAAGGTCTAAAGATAGCTGTTGATTGTGCGAATGGCTCCTGCAGCGTTATAGTGCCAAAGGCCTTAAATAAATTGGGTGCCGAAGTGCTTAGCTTTAATACCGGAGTAACCGGAGAAAATATAAATGATAATTGTGGGTCAACACACCCGGAGCATTTGCAAAAAATTGTACTTAAAAGCAGGGCTGATATTGGCTTTTCTTATGATGGAGATGGAGATAGAGTTATAGCTTGTGACAGCAAGGGGAGGATTCTTAATGGCGATGTCATAATGGCTCTCTGTGCCATTGGCATGTCTAAAAATGGAAAGCTTAAAAATAATTATGTTGTAACTACGATTATGGCTAATATGGGTTTTGATATTGCCATGGAACAAGAAGGGATAAAAGTATACAAAACAGAGGTGGGAGATAGATATGTACTGGAGAAAATGCTTGCTGAAGACTGTGCATTGGGTGGAGAACAATCCGGGCATATAATTTTTAAGGATTTGAGCACGACAGGTGATGGCCTTATAAGTACTTTGGAGTTTTTGGAGATGATAATTAATAATAATTATAATATAGATGAAATTCACAAGGTGATACCGGAGTACCCCCAGATTTTAAAGAATGTTAAGGTGAAAAACAAAAAAGAAATAATGAATTGTAATTATGTTAAAGTTAAAATTGCTGAAATAGAAGAAAAGTTAAAGGGTGACGGCAGGATAGTTGTAAGACCTTCAGGAACAGAACCAGTTGTAAGGGTAATGGCGGAAGCAAAAACTCTTAAAATGGCTGAAGAAGCAGCAGATGAGCTAGTTGTTGCTATTGCAGAATGTGGCAATAAATCATGATTTTGGCTTTGGAATATATATAAAGATGCTTAATTTACAGGAGGGCTTTAGTGTGTGGAATTGTAGCATACATAGGGAATAAAAAATGTAAAAATATATTAATAAATGGCCTCAAAAGATTGGAATACAGAGGATATGATTCTGCTGGGATTGCTATATTGTGCAATGACAGCACCGGTGAAGGCGGCAATTTCCTGCACAGAATTAAAGTTATAAAAAGGGCAGGGAAAATAGGGGCGCTTGAAAACGAGTTGAAGAATATTGATATAGATGGGGTTTGCGGGATAGGCCATACGAGATGGGCAACTCATGGTGAACCTACGGAAGCAAATGCTCACCCGCATGCAGATTGCAGCGGAAAAATTGCAGTTGTTCATAATGGAATCATAGAAAACTACAGTGAACTAAGGGAGATGCTGACCAGAAAGGGACATAAATTTGTTTCACAGACTGATACTGAGGTTCTGCCGCATCTTCTGGAAGAATATTATGATGGGGATTTATTGGTTTCTATGCAAAAACTTGTAAAAAAAATAAAAGGCTCCGGTGCCATAGTGGCAGTATCAGAATATAACCATGAAGAAATCATAGGAGCCAGGATTGCGAGCCCTCTTATTGTAGGTGTATCAAAGGATGGAAATTTTCTAGCTTCTGATATGCCTGCAGTTTTGGAGCATACAAGGAATTTTATCGTTTTAAATGATTATGAGACAGTAAGGCTAACAAAGGATAAAATAGAAATTTTTGATCCTGAAGGTAAGTCAGTAAAGAGGGAACCATTTAAAATCAACTGGAGCATCTCCAGCGCTGAAAAGAGCGGGTATGAAGATTTTATGTTGAAAGAGATATTTGAACAGCCTTACGGAGTTAAGGAGACTATGCGCGGAAGAATTACAGATGGCAAACTAAATTTTAGCGAGCTTAATTTAAGTACACAGCAAATTAAAAATTTAAAAAAAATACAAATTATTGCATGCGGCACATCTTACCACACAGCACTTATAGGAAAACAAATTATTGAAAAGTGGGCCAAAATTCCAGTAGAAGTGGATTTTTCTTCTGAATATAGATACAGGGATCCGCTTGTGGAAAGTGATTGTTTGCTCATAGCCATAACTCAATCGGGTGAAACCATTGACACTCTCGCTGCTGTAAGGGAAGCAAAAACTAAGGGCGCAAAGATAGTGGCCATAACAAATGTTGTTGGAAGCACAATGGCAAGAGAATCAAGTTCAGTAATTTACACACATGCTGGTCCGGAAATAGGCGTATGCGCTACGAAGACTTTTACTGCTCAAATAATAGTGATGTACCTTATGGGGCTTTATCTTGGTAAAATTAAAGGTTATGTAGACGATGTAAAACTCAAAGAATTAATTGAAGAGTTAGATTTTATCCCTAACAAGATTCAAAATATATTAAACAGGGCTAACGATATTAAGCATATTGCCAATGAGACCTGCGGGCATACCTGCTTTTTATTTCTGGGAAGGATATATGGCTTTCCTATTGCACTGGAAGGTGCGCTGAAACTAAAAGAAATTTCTTACATACATGCAGAAGGCTATCCTGCCGGAGAGATGAAGCATGGCCCAATAGCCCTTACAGACAAACGCACGGTTGTAGTAGGGATAATCCCCGAGGATTTTGTTTATGAAAAAATATTAAGCAATATTCAGGAAGTAAAAGCAAGAAAGGCAACCGTGGTTGCTATAGCCACAGAGGGTGATAATAAGATAAAAGAACATGCAGATCATGTATTTTATATCCCAAAAACTATGGATGAATTGCACGGCATTTTAGCTGTTGTGCCTCTTCAGTTATATGCATATTACATAGCCAAAAAGCATAACAGGAATGTAGATCAACCGCGAAATTTAGCCAAGAGTGTTACTGTGGAGTAAAATATTTATGGGTATATATGCTATAGGGGTGGACATTTTAGAGGCAGATAGGATTAGAGATGCTATAGATAGGCATCCTGGTTTTATAAAAAGAATATATACAGAAAATGAGATAAAATATTGTGAGAGCAAATTAAAAACCAGATACCTGCACTATGCTGCACGATTTGCAGCAAAAGAAGCTGTAGCAAAATCTTTGACTGAAGGGATCGGAAAAAACATTTCTTTTAAAGAGATAGAACTAAACAAAGAAAGTACCGGCGCTCCGTACATAAAATTATATGGGAATGCCCATAGGTGGTGCAAAAAACTTAAAGTCAGGGAAATAAAAATTTCAGTTTCTATGACTGAAAAATATGCAGCAGCTTTTGCAACATCAATTTTGTAGCTTGCCGGCTTTAGTGTTTGCGGAAATTTTGCAAGGTATAATATTTTGTATTGTTATCATAAACTGGTTTGTATTTTAGTTCTAATGGAGAAGTAAAATGGCAGATAAAAAAGGAGAGAAAGTCAAGATGGAACCTGACAGGATACTAAAGGGCAGCAGAGTGGCAGAAATAGACAGAAAATGCATAAACGATGGGATTGATTCAAAGCATCTTATGAATAATGCAGGCAGCAGCGTAGCTAAAATTATTATAGAAGATTTTAAAGGTAAAAAATTTGTCAGGGATGTAAAAGGGATTGTAGTTTGCGGCAGCGGAAATAACGGAGGAGATGGTTTTGTAGCTGCTAAGGATTTAATAAAATCCGGTATGGATATTAAAGTATTTTATATATCTCTGCCCGAGAAGTTTAGTCCGGACTGTAAATATTATTTTAAAGAATTTGCCTCGGTGGGTGAAGATAAATTATTTTATTTGGATTTAGAAAATAAAGAAATAGAAAATATTTTTAGGAAAGAGTTGGCAAAATCTGATTTTATCGTAGATGCCATATTTGGCACTGGCTTACACGGAAAAGAGATCCATGGCCCCTCCAGGCAAGTAATAGGTGACATAAATCAGGCTAAAAGAAAGAACGAGAGTTTAACTGTTTATTCTGTTGATATTCCTTCAGGGGTAGACTCAGACAGTGCAAAGATTCTGGGGTGTGTGGTAAAAGCAGATACTACAGTTACATTTGGCTGTAAAAAGCTGGGACTGGCAAATTATCCGGGAGCAGATTTTGCCGGTAGAGTCAGAGTGGCTGATATTGGGATACCTGATAAGTATTTTAAAGAGTATGAACAGATTTTTGAGGCTAACCTGAGATGGGTGTCAAGCAGGATACCAGATAAAAAACCATGGACTTACAAGCATGAAGTAGGGAAGCTTTTAGTGATAGCAGGGTCATTGGGACTTACAGGAGCAGCTGCAATGACATGCCTTGCAGCCATGAGAGCAGGAGCTGGACTGGTAACACTTGTCTGTCCATGGGAGCTCAATGATATATTTGAGGAAAAATTAACGGAGGTAATGACATATCCTGTAGAGCAAACAGATGAAGTAACCATACATAGTGACTGTCTCGATGAAATCATAGGTTTGAGCGAAAGATTTGATGCTCTGGCAATTGGCCCCGGTCTTTCAAGAAATCCTAAAACTATTTGTTTGGTAAGAGAACTTTTGAGTAAAATTAAAAAGCCAACAGTCCTTGATGCTGATGGCTTGTGCGCGCTTTCAGGTCCAAGGGAAATAGGGAATGAAAAAGATCTTGACCTTTCACATGTAATAATCACTCCGCATGCTGGTGAACTGTCAGCAATACTGGGGAGGAATTCCATAGATTTAGGAAGCAGGCTGGAGGCTAATTTAAAAGTGGCTAAAAAATATAAATTGACTTCAGTTTTGAAGGGGGCAAGAACTTTAATTACTGACTCTGGCGGGAAAACTTTTATTAATTCTACTGGTGATTGGGCGCTTGCAACAGCTGGAACCGGGGATATATTAACCGGTATAATCGGCTCTCTTCTATGTCAGGGAATGGGATTTTTGGATAGTGCGGTATGCGGAGCTTTTATACATGGGAAGTCTTCTGATATAATGGTAAAAAATACCAGCAGAACATCTCTTATGGCTACGGATCTTCTGGAAGGGATAAAAAGTGTTTTTTTAGAAATAGAAAAAATAAAATATCATGGGGGCTATAAGCTATGAAAGAATTATTGGCAAAAGACATTATGGTGAAAAAAGTCATTACTATCAGCAAGGATGCTTCAATAGGCGAGCTTTCGGAGCTGCTTGTTAATAACAAGATAAGCGGTGTGCCTGTAGTTGACAGCAGCGGTAAAATTTTAGGTATTGCTACTGAGGCAGATATAATAATAAAAGATGCTGACCTTCATTTTCCAAGGTACTTTAAACTTTTAGACGGGATTATTTATCTGGAAAGTTTTAGAAAATTCAAAAATAATTTAAAGAAATACCTTGGGTCAAGGGTAGAAGACATAATGACAGACAGGGTAAAAACTGTTGAAGAGGATACACCTGTCAGCGATATAGCCAGTATGATGATAAACAACAATGTTAATAGAATTCCAGTTGTTGATAAAGACAAAAAAGTGGTAGGAATAATTACAAGGAGAGATATAGTAAAATCTATGATCGTGAAGGAAAAATAAAAAAAGTATTCTTGTGGTAAATGTCTTATGCAAAATGATAATACCAGGGCAGACAAGAGATCTGCCTGGGCAGAGATAAGTCTAAAAAATCTTGCGCACAACTTAAATGTTATTAAGTCCTATATCAATTCGTCCCAAACTAAAATAATGACAGTGGTTAAAGCCGATGCTTATGGGCACGGAGCTATTGAGATATCCAAACAAGCTATAGAGAGCGGAGCGCATGGGATGGGCGTATCTCTTGTGGAGGAAGGAGTTAAATTAAGAAGGGCCAACATAAGCGCTCCTGTTTATGTTTTGGGTGAGCCCCCGCCTGCTGCCATAGAAGATGCAGTAAAATATGACCTGGTCTTATCCATTAATTCATATAGAACGGCCAAAATAATTTCCGAAAAGTGTTCATACCTGGGGAAAAATGCGGTAGTACATATAAATGTTGACACCGGCATGAACAGAGTTGGCATAAATTTTAAGGACGCTGTTACTGAAATTATAAAAATAAATTCCATGACAGGTTTAAAAGTTGAAGGGGCATTTACCCATTTTTCATGCGCACATTTAGAAGATAGTTCATATACTAAAGCACAGTGGAACAGATTTAGAAAAATTATTAAGGAATTAAAAAATAGCAAAGTTGATATAAAAACATTTCACTGTGCAAATAGCGCTGCCTTTCTGCGGCACAGAGAAACACATCTGGATATGGTAAGGACAGGTATTTCTATTTATGGGCTAAACCCCTTTGGTGGGGATAGCTGCAGATGGCTAAGCAGTGAAACCACAAGCATTCTGTCAAGTTTTGAACCTGTACTAAGTTTAAAAACTAAAATATCCTTTGTAAAAAAGATACCTGCCGGCCAGTGTATTTCTTACGGTTGTACTTTTAAGACTAAAAGAGAAAGTATTATAGCTACATTGCCTGTCGGCTATGCTGACGGGTATTCAAGGCTTCTGTCCAATAAATCCAGGGTACTAGTTGGCGGGCAATTTGCGCCTGTAGTAGGTAATATTACGATGGATCAAATTATGATAGATGTAACAGATATTGTCGGGGAAAAGTGTATTTCTGCAGAGAATGAGGTAGTTTTAATTGGCAAATCAAAAGGGAAAAAGATAACCGTAGATTTTATCGCAGATCTTATGGGAACAAT
Organism: uncultured Actinomycetota bacterium; assembly: GCA_964392345.1. Lineage (GTDB taxonomy): Bacteria > Actinomycetota > Humimicrobiia > Humimicrobiales > Humimicrobiaceae > JAUVXY01. The sequence goes on along the minus strand of CAYMPQ010000013.1, from coordinate 5,081 downwards.
AAATTATGAAGTAACGTGTATGCTGAAAAATAGAATTCCAAAAATATATATAAAGTAAATATATACCTGAGCCTGCATGTGCCATTTTTGTACCATACTGCGATATCTTGTCAGTTTGTTATAATATGAGGGTTGGTAGAAATATTGGAGAGATAGAAAATAGTGATGAGGACGTGGGTGCTCTTAAAGCAGCTTAATTTTGTATAGACTATTTAAATTAATAATTTTGCAAAAATAAAAAAAAGAGAGGACCAAATGAAAGTAGTTGGTTTTAATGGAAGCCCAAGAAAAAATGGAAACACGGCTACTGCAATAAAAGCAGTTTTTGCTGAGCTGGAGAAAGAAGGAATTGAAACCGAACTTGTTCAGGTGGGCGGGAAAAATATAAAGGGATGCAATGCATGCGGCAAATGTAAAGACAAGGGAGACGGTTTTTGTGTTATTGATGATGATATTGCTAATGGTTGCCTTAGCAAGATGTATGAGTCCGATGGTATAATTGTTGGCTCACCTGTTTATTTTGGTTCAGTAACCCCGGAAGCAAAAGCACTAATAGATAGGTCTGGATATTGTGCAAGAGCTGGCGGATATCTGTTAAAGAGGAAAGTTTGCGCAGCGGTAGCTGTCGCGAGGAGACAGGGCGCAGTTTCAGTATTTAATCAAATTAATAATTTATTTGTCTTAAACCAGGCTATAATACCATGCTCAATTTACTGGAATATGGGAATTGGCAAAGGTATCGGAGAAATAAAAAATGATGAAGAAGGGATGAAGACATTTAAGATTTTAGGGGAAAACATGGCATGGCTGCTTAAAAAAATTAAAAAAAATTGAACAAGCAGTATGTTGATGTTAGAATTAACGGAAATATCAGGAAATCGGGAAAATACTTAACAAAGGAGGGGTGATGGGATCAGGAGATATGATAGTAGCAGATGCAGCAGATAAATTGTCTGCTGTTGTAGGCAGCACTATTTTTGCTGGTTTTGCAGGTATATGGATATGTGCAGTAGTTATTGGTGGATTGATCAGTCTTTTTTTCTTAGTAATATGGATTATTGCTTTAATAGATTGTGCCAGAAGAAAACCAGAGGAATTTCCGGGTGACGGAGAAAATGCTAAAACTATCTGGCTTGTAATTTTAATTGCAACATTTTTTGTTACTCAAATGAATGGTATAGCAGCAATTGTTTATTATTTTATGGTCATGAAAAAATGTCCAAGAATAAATAATAATGTTAAGATGCCTTAAACTATTATAAAATGTGATACTAATATTGACAACTGACTTTAGCTAAGGAGGAGAGGAATGAAAAAGTTGATGACGCGGTTACTGGCAGCAACCTGGAGTTTGCTCATGGCGGCAGGATTTTTACTGACTGGGTGCAGTAGCGAAGAAGCTGCTGGAGGGGGAATTGTTGCAGGTATGATATGCTTATGGGCATTTTTTGTAGCAATCTGGATTTTCCTGTTTGTAGTGTGGATTATAATGCTGATAGATTGCGCTAAAAGAAAACCAGAGGAATTTCCGGGTGGTGGAGAGAATACTAAAACCATCTGGCTTGTTATAGTGATTTTAACTAATGGTATTGGCGCAATTGTTTATTACTTTATGGTTAAGAAGAAAATGCCTTTGACGAAGTAAGGCGATTTAAGATATATATGTAAACTAATATTTTTGTAATTAATTCTAACGGAAGTCCTGCGTTAGTTTACTTTTTACAATAAGTAAGCCTCTTTTTAGTTAGATGCATTAACTAAGAAGAGGCTTACTTTATTCTTCTTCTGAAAATTTTTTGGATGTAAATTCACTTATTAAGTTTGCAATATTGTGCGGAATTATGTCCTTTGCTTTGAGAACAGTGATTATATTTTTTACTCCAACTTTTTTTACAAGATAACCAGCAATTGCTCCCAGCACAGCTCCCCCTACTATAAAACCGATTCCTTTTTTATCAAATTTTTCTTCTTTATCCATTTGTGCCAAACCTCCAGAAATTATAATTTTTTATATACTTTTTAGCCATACGTTATAAGTTTGCCAACTCTGATTGTGAATTAGTTCTTTGTTTATTATAACCTAATGTGTGCCATTATTACAAAAAAGTTATTTTAATTCATCAATTGTAAAATATGGTGTTAAAGCATCTCCGGGAATTCACTTAACAAGCTATTTATAATTATGTTTATTCAATATAGCACCATTTTAATATATAATATGCGCTATGATATTTAAAAATGAATTATTGTGGATAATACTGATGCTTCTTAACTTTGGGATTGTTTTGCTGGCGTATAGGTTTTTTGGAAAAATAGGCCTTTATGCCTGGATTGGGGTTGCAGTCATACTTGCAAATATACAGGTGTTAAAAACAGTCCAGTTATTTAGTCTTGTGGCAACACTTGGTAATATTATTTATGGAACAACTTTTTTAACTACAGACATATTAAGCGAAGTTTATGGCAAGGCTGCAGCAAGGAAAGCAGTTTTTTTAGGGTTTTTTTCAATGCTTAGCATGACAGCTATTATGTGGGTGTGCCTGCAATTTACTCCTGATGCATCAGATTTTGCTCAAGGCTCAATGGAAACAATATTTGCAATTATGCCGCGAATAGCATTGGGAAGCCTGTCAGCATATCTTATCAGTCAGCTGCATGATGTATGGGCATTTGCATTCTGGAAGAGATTATTTAACAAGCCGCACCAGCTGTGGATTAGAAATAATCTTTCTACAATAGTCAGCCAACTAATTGACAGCGTAGTTTTTTGCTCCATTGCATTACTGAGCTTATTTGAGGTTGGCGTTTGGCTGCAGATATTAGTGACAACTTATATGTTAAAATTAATAGTAGCAGTGTCGGATACCCCATTTATTTATATAGCAAGAATAATATATGTAAAATATCATAAGAGTAAAGAGCATGCCTATTCTTCTAATTCAGGAAGAGGATAACGGTAGTGCCCTATAATTTTATACTCTAAAAGAACATCGACTTCTTTAACTTTGCCAAATTCTTTTGAGATCATTATAACAAGCGGTATGCCGTTTTCACTGCTGCGAGGTGAAACCAACCCACCTAAATCTTTGTAAGGATTTTCTTCGTCAAACTGAAAGTACAGGATATCTCCGGGCTGCCACAGGAAATTGTTGTTTTCATCTCCGGGAGTATATTCGGTAGGCAGCTCTCCCAAAGCGTGGCGTTTAAAAAATTGCTCCTGAAAAAAAACATCTCTAAAATCTATATACTTAACAGGATCTTTTCTTCCTTTTATGTCCATAGGGTAATCATCCTTATGCTTAAGCATGTCCTCGTAAATTAATTCCATCAGATCATAACCTGAGTCTCTTAAAACCACTGATATCACATCAGTAGATATATAGATATTCTCAGTAGGATAACCTGTATCAACATAAGTTCTGTAACCATATTCTATATCCTCATCCAACATTTCCAGAGACCTTAGAACAATCTTTTTCTGAACTTCACTTAAATTTAACCCCTCTATTTCCATTGTGTATTTTTCATCCGGAGCCTCTAATGTCCCATTTGAATAATTGTCGCTGTTTTCTCCAGCTTGGTTTTGATTCTCAGTGTGATCGCCTGCACCTTCATTATCCGTAACATTTTCTGTGGAATCTGACTCTAGCTGAATATATGGAATGTCCAATGTTAGTTCGGAGATTGGGAATTCTTTTTGTGTTGTAAACAAATTCTCAGGTAGTTTTATCTCTCTTTCTTTGTAATATGTTTTTAGTGTCCATATTTGCAGAAGGCAGATTAAAATTACTAGATACGGAATATATCTATAACTGGGAGTTTTTCTTATTCGAGTTTTTCTTATTCTGTTTTCCATAGATAATCTATATATTATATTAAATTTAAAATAAAATAAAATCGGGCTTTTTAGCTGCTTCTAAAAGTGGAGAAAGCATGTAAAAAATTTATATGAATTTGCTTTTTGGTCTCCAGAGTATTCAAGACTAATAATTATCATGATCCGCTAATGTAAGCAATACAGACAAGAGATTTGCAACAGGCAGTAAATGGAAGGCATAAATAAAAGAACCGAAGACCATATCCAACCTGTCTTCAGGAAGGTCTAAGTATGGAAAGTCATAATGTATTACTGCTACGGCTACAGGTATTTGGGGTAAAATTAGCGGAAGATGATTAATTACTGTAATAATTAAAATTAATTATGTAGATTTTCCAAAAGATGATAAAATTACGTTTGAGTGTAGCTATTTTATTAAATAGATAAAATATTTTTTATACTCAAATGTTAGAATGCGTCTATGAAATAAGTAAAAGTATCTTATAAATGGGGGGAAGCTATGAGTGGAGAGGAAATTGAGGTAAAAGTTAAAGAACTTCCAGAAGATTTAAGGAGAGAAGCTTTAGATTATATTGAATTTCTGTCAAAAAAATATGGAGGAAAAAGAGAAAAGTTGAGTAAGTTTAAATTTGACTGGGAAGGAAGTTTATCAGAAATACGGAAAAAATTTACTTCTGTTGAGTTGCAGCATAAATCTTTGGAGTGGAGACGATGTTTTTAGTAGATACGAATATATTTTTAGAAATACTTTTACGTCAGGATAAGGAGGAAAGTTGCAAAGAGTTTCTAAATAATAATATCGGAAATATTAACATAACCGACTTTTCCTTACATTCAATAGTTTTGATTCTATTTAGGTATGACAAAGAGGACATTTTCCAGAAATTTATTGAAGATGTTACGAGAAATACAAAGCTTCTTTCATTACCGATGGAAAAGTATGAAGAATTAATAGGTGTTAAGAAAAGATTAAAATTAGACTTCGATGATTCTTATCAATATAGCATAGCTAAATATTATGGATTAAAGATAGTTACCCTAGATAAAGATTTCAAGAGCGTAGAGGATTTGGAAATTTTATTTCTATAAAATTTATATGAATTTGTTTTTGGGCCTTCAAAGTATTCAAGGCTAACAATCATCATGATCCGCTAATATAAGCAATACAGACAAGAGATTTGCAACAGACAGTAAATGGAAGGCATAAATAAAAGAACCGAAGATCATGTCTAATCTAAAAACC
>CAYMPQ010000012.1:26197-36011 GCA_964392345.1 uncultured Actinomycetota bacterium | reverse complement strand
AAAAGGTGGGAAGAAATGATCCCTGTCCCTGCGGCAGCGGGAAGAAATATAAGAAGTGCTGTGGCAGATAGAAATTATAACTTTTGTATATTCGAAAAACCCCTTTTTAAATGTTATCAACATTGACCAGTCCGGGGAGCCAGATTAGTAGTTAGTAATCACTTTTTTTAGAGGAAATTGTTTCCAGTAACCATTTATAGGTTGGCTTAACAATTATTGTTTTCTGTCCAATTATTATTACTTCTTCTTCGTCATCTGTTAGTATTAGTCCTTTTGATATTGATAATTCATTCATAGCAGAAAGCAAACTCTTTATCTCTCTTTCTCTGGTTTTTTTGTCATCTAAATTCCATGAAACTTGTATCAGTTCTTTTTCTTCAGTTCCTTCTTTTATAATAAAATCAACTTCTAAATTATTTTTAGTTCTATAATAATAAATTTCTTTTCCTGTAATTTTAAGATGCAGAAATACTATATTTTCCAGTATCCTGCCACTATCTTTAGAAAATCTAAAAGATACAGCATTGGCAAGACCACTATCAATTGAGTATATTTTTTTTAGTGATCTCTGCTGTTTTTTTAGTGAATATGAAAATTGAGGAAGTTCAAAGATTAAAAAAGAATTTTTTAGATAACTAATATAAGAAGAAGTAAGGGCAAAAGAAATACCAAAAGTTTTTTTTAATGATTCAATTGACATAATTTTACTTGAGTTACTTAAAGAATAGATAGCTATTTTTTCTAAAATTTCTTTTTCTCTTATGTTATATCGCATAACAATATCTTTTTGCAGAATATCATAAAAATAATTTTTAACCAGTTCAGAATTTTCAGTTAAAACAACTTCTGGAAAACTTCCGGTATTCATGTATTTGTAAAAATACTTAGCAATAGCTTTTTGGTTTAAAACAATATCTTTCTTGTGTTTTATGTTTACATTTTTAAAATTTAAAAATTCACTAAAAGAAAGAGGAAAAACTTTATAGGATAGGTGTCTTCCAGTCAGGAGGGTTGACATCTCTCCACTTAAAAGTTTAGAAGATGAACCAGTAATAAATATTTTAAACTCCCCACTGTCTCTTAGTTTGCGTACTGCTCTTTCCCATTGATTAATTTCTTGAATTTCATCAAGAAAAAGATATTCTAATCTGGGAGAAAAATATTCTTTAAAAACTGAAATGAATTCTTCTATAATATGGGGACTGTTATTTTCAATAAAAAAAGGATCTTCAAAATTTATAAACAAATAATTATTTTTTAAATTCAGATGCTTAATAATTAATTTTAAAATAGAAGACTTTCCGCTTCTTCTTGGACCAATAAGGTCAATTATTTCTTTACTTTTATAGTTTAAAGTTTCTACAAGTGATCTATCTTTCAATTTATCTTTTTCTATAGTTTTTTGCCAGAAATCTATTATTCTTATAATTTGTTGGGTATTCATAATACAGTCCTTTTCTAATTTAAATTAAGTATAGTTTATTATAAATAAATATTATAGTCAAGTATAATTTACTATAATTAAAACCTTTTTACTAATTCCCTTAAGTAAATTATTTAGATCCTATGATTTGTTATCAACATCGACCAGCCCGGGGAACCGATTTTCACTATTATCATTAACCTATCTTTTGATATGTGTAATGAAATATTTTCTGGTCCAGTTATGACTGTGGCCATAATTGGTAGACTGATACACAGGTCATATATTGTTAATGCAATTAACCATCTTACCGGATGAAATAGACTTAGGAATGGTTGAAGAGACAGCATTAATTATTAATAAGTGGTACATTTTTAGATTATAAAAAACACTAGGCCGTCCATTGCTCCAATTATTACAGCACTATTTTATTTATTTAAGCCTCGTTCCGCACTCACCGCAAAACATAGCTTCTGCTGTGCTTTGTGCTCCGCATTTTGGGCATTTAGCCAGACTGAGATTAGCACCACAGTTGTTGCAAAACTTGCCTTCACCAGCTGGCTTTCCACACTGCGGGCAAATCGTCTGTTTGCTTTCTATCTCTCCTGTAAAGACCTGTGTTCCCGCTGCTTTTTCTTTTATATCTGATACCATTTTTTCTGCTTTAGCAGCAGCTACTTCAACATTTACACGTGGTGCATCGTCAACACATAAGCCTTCCTGTTCGTTCCAATCATTTTCGCAAACATATTTTTTACATTTTGGGCAACGGTGAAAATGCTGTTTTGCTTCATTCTGAGCAATTTCGAAAGCAGCTTCGTGCTCTTTGTGCCATTGCGGAGACATACCAGTAAATTTTTCGCTAATTACATCAGCACCCCTCTCTATCCCGTGTCCTATATTATATTTTCCTGCTATCTGGGCACCAGTGCTAATCAGGCTTCCAAGTCCTTTAAAAAGTCTACCTTTTTTATAGGTTTTGGATCCGATAAAGTTAGTCTTGTAACCTTCACGGCAAAGGTCGCAAAAAAATGTAAACTGAAATCCTGCTTCCGTACTGTTATCTTTGAAATTACTTGTAAAAGGCTGAAGTGTCATAATTATTTGCTCCTCTCATTTTAATGGTTTACCACATTTAATACATTTTTCACCGATTGGCGGCTGCTCAGTTTTGCATCGCGGATTTGGGCAGATAACCGCTAGGCGAACACCACAATGTTCACAATAGTCACCAAAAAAGGTTGTTTTTCCACAATTTGGACAGACTATATTCAAATCCAATCCGCAATGGCTGCATCTTTTCCAATCTTTTTGAATTGGGTTTTTGCATTTTTGGCATCGGAACGGTCCCAGTGGATTTATCTTGCCGCACAATGGACAAATATTTGAATCAGGTGGAATCAGCTTATCGCAATAACGGCATGGATGCTTATAACCAACCATGGCTCATCTCCCTTCTTTCTTAGTTCTTGATAGGTCCAGCTCTAGCTCAATTTTTGGCAAGCTCTCTTTAGCAGCAGTTTCATCAAACTTCTGCGGAGCAGGGCCGGTTAGCCTATTTTCCAAAGCTGTTTTTGTTTTTGACCATTTTATATCATCCTCTTGAGCTTTTACGTTAAATGTTAGTAAATTTATCACATCTTCCTTCCACTGTTCGTAAGAAGAATGAATTACCCTGCCAATAAAAAGCTGGCGTAAATCCTGCAGGGAAGGTATCCTCTGGATAGCTAATTTGTACTTTTGGTATTGTGGTTCCTCCAATTTTTCATCAGGCAAATAAATTGGTTCTCTTCTAAAATTTATATCAAGCATACAGCGATTTATCCTTTTAATAAAAACATCAACCTTTTTATTTAAGTCTTTGATATCTTTAAAATTTTGATATTCTTTTCTGGGCACTATTCTAAAAAAGTAAGTTGCTTTTCCGCCGCCTTCACTGGAAATTGCCTCCATTGCCACTGCATTTCCGGGCTCTTGTGTACTTATACTGTATATTGGAATTAAAAACCAGATGTATTCACCAGTTAAATCACCAAGGAGCCCTTGTTTTAGCCCGATGCACATTTTTTCTTTACAAGCAATGGATTTTAGCAATGCATATTCATCTTTAACACCAGCAGCAGCCAATTTCTTTTCCAATTCCAGCCAGAGTTCCGGGGAAACAGATTCTATGTCGATTCTTCGTGCTGCCTTGCCTTCCTTCATAAATTTAGCAGCTCTCCTGATAATAGACGGATTTGCCTGAGGCAGAAGATTTTTAAGGGATGATTGTACCTTCAGGGAAAGTTCGCTAATTGTTTCGGAAAGTATGTTTTTAAGTGGTTCAAATTGCTGTCCCATCTTTGAGAAGGTAATTTTTTCTCCAAACTCTGTGTTTAAAACAAGTGTATAATTTTCTTCATGAATTTCTAAAATATCGCTATAGGGAATTCTTGTGATATCTCCCTTCTCCGGTATTATAACTATTGCTGTTTCATACAATCGAATCCTGCATCTTCCGCTGCGTTTTTCTTTTTCAATTTCATTAAAGTAGCTAAAATCTGCTTCTACGCCTGATTTTTTAAGCGTTTCGTGCATAAGCAGATGCTTCAGCAGCAGTTCATTGCGCAATCTGGAGAGGACTCTTAAAAAATCTTCATAGCGGTAGCCAAGGTTAGAGAGTATAAGTTTTTCTTTTGAGCTAATAGTAAGGTGGATTTTGTAATCACAATCAGAAATTTTAAGAATATCCAGAAGCGAAAAAAACAATGCTTCTTTAAATTTTGGCAGAATGGAAAGATTTTCTTCGCTAAGCCTGGCTTTTGCTTCTCCTTTTTCTATCTCGTGCCCATTTTCATCGCTCAGTAAATAACTAAGCGAACATTCCATAACTGCTGTTTGTCTGGTTTCTTCATTCATGTAAAATAGATATTAACAAATTCATGAAATTTTGCAAATTATGATTCCGGAAGTGTGCTGTTGTTCTAGAAGGCTATTAACCATTAAAAATATGGCAGCAGTTACAGCATCTCTAAAAAAGCCTGTATCCTGGTTTTAATCTGTCCTCCGGAAAAGTTGTTATACTCAAGTTCTAAAAAAAGAGTTGGTACCTTGAGCTTTGCCAATTTTTGTTTTAGCAAAGGAAAGAAATATAGCGTATTATCACAAAATTTTAATGAGATAAAAATTACCCCGTCGATACTGTTGTTGCTAATATTGTTTTCAATCTCATCTAATTTTGCCCCCAGGTCAGACATTCTCATGCACTTAGGTTTATTAATATATCTGGAAGCTATGGCTTTCAAAATAAATAAATTAGAGTTTTGTGCAGAATTGTGATTCATCTCTACAAATCCTTCAAAATATCTGCTTGATGTACACAAATCATCAGCAGCCAATCTAAAGTTCAACGATGACAGCATATCCCATAATTTTTCTTCATTTACGAAGTTGCCAATTATCATTATCTTTGGGGTATTGTTTGATTTTGCAGACCTTGAAAATTCTTTTTGAAGAGCCATTTCTTTTAGAGAATTTATATATTTGTTTAAATCATCTACGAAGATATTTTGGTTTGAAGTCATAGACAGTTCCATTATGCTGTAGTATGTGGATGTATTTATCAAATCCGGCATTCTCATGTAAATTGAGGTAAATTCTTTTAACAGTTTCCGCTTACTGTTAACAAGCTCTGCGGCTTTCTCTATGCTTGAGCTATTTATTTTTTCTCCTTTTATTCTCTCTAAAAAATTAACTAATTTTTTTAGATTGCAAGCATAATAGTCCAATGAATCTTTTGTGTTTATTCTGGGAACGTCTAACATATAAGATGGAATTTTTGGACTGTACTTTCTGCAGATATCGTACAATCTTCTCATTCCATCGCATGAGTTAGTGAAAATAATTGAGCGCAGTTTTTCGTTGTTGGTTAAAATATATTCCCAGACTGCTTTAATATAAGGGCAATAATTAATAGGGAAGTAGCTTTCAGATTTATATATATTTTTGCTTCCCATTATTCGAATTGGTGTGAATCCCCCGGCAATAATTAATTCTTCGGGAGTATAGGTGCACAGCCATCCTATGGAAGGAAGGCCTTCTTCTTTGGATGACATGGATTTTGCAAAAAAGAGATTTACATCATTTGCTTCTTCGTATTTTAAATTTTGAGAGGAAGTTTTTTTGCTATCCTGCATTGCTTGTTATAATGTTTTAGTCAGGTTTATTGATTACATCTTCATTTCTGGTAAATTCTTCATAAATTCCCACATGACCCCAGAAATCTTCTATCTGTATCCCGTCTATTTTGCCCTTATCCATTCCATTTATGGTTATTTTAACTTTTTCTATATCTTCAAATTCAGTAAGTGAATTTACTATGGAAAAAATGGCCAGCGTTTCAGTAGTAGAGCTGTGAGGTATCTCAGTGGTATCAGTTATAACTTCTTTGCTTAAATCCACAATTGCCAGTCCATCCTCTACCGCCACAGAGTTTACTTTTGTACTTGAAGGAAGGGTTGGATAAAGTTCTTTGCTGTCAGGGCCCTTTACCAGCTCCTCCAGTATTTTTTTATAAAGGTCTTCATTATCTGTAATTTTTCTTGTTTCTGGTTCCAGGTAAAAATCTGTTTCAGTGTATCCAGCAAAGTATAAGGTGACTTCTACCATACTTGGAAAGCAGGCATTTAAAAGGGGTAAAGCTGATATTATGAAAAACAGGATTGCAAAAAAAGATAAAACTTTTATTTTTGTCGTATTTTTCTTCATCACTGCCACTTCTTGCTAATAATTTTATTCCTATTTAAGATATTAAAATAAAATTTTATTTTTGTATAGCATTAAAAAATTGGTGTTTTAAATCCCCAAAGCTTAATTGATGGGATGGGTAAGGTAAAATTTTTATTACAAAATTATTTGCTAGATGTTATTATTATTTAAAGGTTATTTCCGGCAGGAATTTGCACCGGGTTTGCTGTGTTAACAATGTTTTGGTAAAAAATAATTAAGGGCAAGTAAAATTTTTTGTATCGTTTTTAAAGAGGCGGTTGATGGATAGAAAAAAAGCACTGCTTGTGATAGACATGCTGAATGATTTTGTAATAGATGGAGCACCGCTTAAAGTTCCTGGAATTGAAACTATTGTCAAGCCTATTATTAGAGAAATAGAAAAAGCCAGGAGCCAGAGATACCCTGTTGTATATGTTTGTGACAGCCATGATAAAAATGATAGAGAATTTAAGATGTTTCCCCCTCATGCTGTTAAAAATACCGAAGGCGCAAAAATAATAAATGGACTAAAGCCGCAGGGGAGCGATATTATTGTAAGGAAAAGCACATATTCAGGATTTTTTAATACAGATTTGGATGGAATATTAAAGAAATTATTTGTGGAAAAATTAATTGTTACTGGATGTGTTACCAATATATGCATTCTTTACACAGTTTCAGATGCGGTGCTCAGGGGATACAATGTAGATGTAGTCAAAGATGCTGTAATCGGGCTGAACAAAAAAGATCATAAGTTTGCCCTTGAACAGATGAAAAATATTTTAAAAGCGAACATAATATAAGGATACACAAAGTGTTTTTTACTGCAGATGAACAAGACATAAAAAATGGCAAAGTAACCGATATTTACTTCAAGAGAACAGAGAAAATACTAAAAGCTAAAAAAATTGATGTATCGGTAAAAGCTGAAGTTTTTTTAAAAAGTTTTCCTTTAGATTATGGCTGGGGCATACTGGCTGGAATAGAAGAAAGCCTGAAATTGCTTTCTTCTATTGACAATGTCTCAGTGAGGTGTATGCCAGAGGGAACAGTATTTACAGAATATGAGCCGGTGATGGTTATAGAGGGCAAATACTTAAACTTTGGAATTTACGAAACTTCCGTATTAGGGTTCTTATGCCATTCCAGTGGAATAGCTACTAAAGCTGCAAGATGTAAGTTAGCTGCAGGTGACAGGCCGGTATTTAATTTTGGGGCAAGAAGAGTACACCCTGCCATAGCTCCAATGGTTGAAAGGTGTGCATTTATTGGCGGAGCTGATGGAGTTTCTACAATTGCAGGTGCTGAAGCTATTGGTTGTGAGCCTGTTGGCACAATTCCTCATGCCTTAATTTTAATTATGGGCGATACTGTAAGGGCAACTGAGGCTTTTAACGAAATAATCAAACCAGGCGTTAACAGGATTTCTCTTATTGATACTTTTAACGACGAGAAGTTTGAAGCTATAAAAGTTTGCGAAGCGCTGGGTAAAAGTTTATTTGGAGTGAGGCTTGATACTCCTTCCTCAAGAAGAGGAGATTTTAAGAAGATTCTTGAAGAAGTTAGATGGGAACTTGATATCAGGGGATATAAAGATATAAAGCTTGTAGTGAGCGGCGGGCTTGATGAAAATGATATCATCAAGCTAAATTGTGTAGCAGATGCATATGGAATAGGTACATCTATAAGCGGAGCAAGAACAATGGATTTTGCCATGGATATAGTAGAGATTGAGGGTGAAAAGATTGCAAAAAGAGGCAAAATGTCAGGTGCCAAAAAAGTAATAAGATGCGAAAATTGTTTCACCGATAAGGTTGTTTTGGATGGTGCGGAAGTTTCTGATTATAGATGCGAACTTTGTGGAGGCAACTATAAAGATTTATTTGTGGATGCTATAAAAAATGGAGAATTGGCATATGAGTTTTTGGCTGCTTCAAAAATTAGGGAGAAAGTTTTAAGCAAGTTTAAGTTTTTAAAGCTTTGACTGCAAAATTAAAGAGGTAATATATATGGGTGTAAAATTGTTTTTAATAAGACATGGACAGACAGTTTGGAATTTAGAAGGCAGGTATCAGGGTGCCAAAGATACTGCTTTGACGGATGTAGGTTTAAAGCAGGCAGAACTTGCATCAAAGTATTTGTCAAAGGTTAAATTTTCATCTGTATACAGCAGTCCGCTAAAAAGAGCTCTGGATACAGCAAATATTATAGCCCTAAACAAAAATGCCTGTGTGGTGGCAAGAGAGAACCTGAAGGAAATAAATTTTGGTAAGTGGGAAGGGATGAAATTCGGGGAAATAAACGCAAAGTATAAAGATGATTATATGGGATGGCTCGAGGACCCTTTTCAAAATCCTCCTACCGGAGGAGAAAGCTTTGAAGATTTTACTAAAAGAACTCTGGAAGAGATTAACTATATAATTGGGTCAAGTGATGATGGAGCAAACATAGCTGTTGTAACCCATGGGGGAGTAATAGTTTCTCTCCTGGTTTATTGGCTAAAAATACCTACTTCAAGATGGAGATCCATCATACAAAGGCAGGGAGCAATAAATATAGTGGTGGTTGACAAAGGATTTCCATACATTTCGCAGATAAATTATACAGGTCATCTGAATCCTGTATATGACAACAATGAAGATAAAGTTATAGAAATTTATAGCAGTCTCAAGGATGATTGTTAAATTTATATAATTTAGAAAGTATGTAAAATTGAGACGGGTAATTTTAATTGGAATAAATAGGAGCAAGCATTAGGAGGTGCAGGCAGATGGAAAATAATTTAGAAGCTGTGGTAGCTACTGGCAATATTTTTCAAAATTTAAAGAGCAATTGGATTAACATTGTAATAGTGCTGGTAGTATTTTTAATTATTATTATTATTGTAAGACTAGTTTCAAAAAGAATAAAAAAGTTATTTAACAAGAAAATAAGCGATGAAAAAATTGAGATAAAAAAGCGAACTTTTACTTTTACCAGTGTTGTGTCTAATTTAATTATAGCAATAAGCGCTGTGTTTGCTGTCCTCATAATAGCAAGTGAATTAGGAATTGAGATTACTCCAATACTGGCTGGTGCCGGGGTGATGGGTATTGTTATTGGCTTTGGAGCACAAAGCTTTGTAAAGGATTTGATAAATGGGACATTTATGCTATTTGAGCAGTGGTTTCAGATAGATGATGTGATAACAGTTGGTGATACTTCAGGAACTGTAGAGAGATTTAATCTGAGAACCACAGTGATAAGGGATATTGAAGGTACGGTTCACTATATTCCAAATGGTGAGATAACTAAATTAAGCAATCGTACGCAACTATGGTCCAGGGCTTTAGTAGAGGTTAGTGTCCATTATAAAGAAAATACAGATAGGGTTGTAGAAGTTTTAGAAAATATATTTGACGAGCTAATGGATGATAAAGAATACAGGAAAGTAATACTGGAAAGGCCAAAGGTGCTTGGAGATGGCGGAATAAGCGAGCTTAGAGATTCAGCAGTTGTATTTAAAATAATATGTAAGGTAAAAGCTGGAAATCAATGGACAATTGGAAGACAGATAAGAAAGAGGATAAAAGATAAATTTGATCAGGAGGGTATAGAAATCCCATATCCCTGCACAAATATTTATATGAGGAATGAAGGCTAAGC
>CAYMPQ010000012.1:0-26097 GCA_964392345.1 uncultured Actinomycetota bacterium | reverse complement strand
CACAGATAAAAATTATTTGATTATTAGTTTTAAATGTTATAATATCCCATAGCGTAAAGCATTTAAAAAAATAATAAGGCTTGACAACTAAATATTTAATTCTATCATATTATGCTTCTGTTCTATTTAATGGGGGTACATGATTAAGTAGAACCTAATTAATAAGTATTAGTCCATAGGGGGTTTACTGTAAATGAGAAAATATGAGTTAATGATCGTATACGATCCTTCTCTCGAGGAGGATGGTGTCACGAAAGAGCTGTCCAAAACTATTTCTTTAATAGAAAAAGAAAATGGTGAAATTGTAGATAAAGAAAATTTGGGCATAAAAAAGCTTGCCTATCCTATAAAACACCTAGATAGCGGGTATTACTGCTTACTCAATTTTGATTGTAATGATAAAGTCATTCCTGAAATAAATAGAATAAATAAAATTAATGACAAGGTTCTAAGGCATATTATTACAAGAAGAAATGACCAAAATTAATTTTTAGGAATTTATAAATAATAAGAAGGTGGTAGGCAATGGCTCTTAGTGTAAATAATGTAGTTATACTTGGGAACCTGACGAGGGATCCAGAACTCAGGTTTACACCTAACGGTACCCCTGTGGCAGGGTTTGGACTGGCAGTTAACAGGAGATATCAGAACAAAAAATCTGGAGAGTGGGTAGAAGATACATCATTTTTTAATGTTACTGTTTGGTTTAAGCTTGCTGAAAATTGTGCAGAAAGTTTAAGCAAGGGCGACAGAGTTCTTGTAAGCGGGAGGCTTTCGCAAAGGGGCTGGGAAGATAAGGATGGACAGAAAAAATCAGTTGTAGAAATAATTGCAAGTGCAGTGGCTCCGAGTCTTGAATTTGCTTCATGCAGGATAGAAAAAAATCCAAAAATGGATACAGGTAGTGTAACTTCCAGTACTAAAGCAAAAAATAGCGAGAAAGAAGAACTTGATTTTACTGACGAAGATATACCATTTTAAAATTAAATTAATATTAGTAAGAAAAGGAGTGTACTGATTGGCTAAAAGAAGAAGTAGTAGAAATGAAAATAGAAGAGATAGAAGTGAAGATAGCTCAAAAATATCATTATTGAAATTACGGCAGAGAAAGAGATACTGTTATTTTTGTAAGCAAGGTATTGATAATATTGATTATAAAGAAATAGCTTTATTGAGAAGATATATTTCAGACAAGGGGAAAATAAGGCCCAGGAGGGTAACCGGTAATTGTATACAGCATCAAAAGAAAGTAGCTACAGCTATAAAAAGAGCAAGAGAAGTAGCACTTATACCTTATTTTAATAGATAATAGGTTAAAATTAGTTAATGAATAATAAAAATTGAGATGTCCTTTGATAATTAATGATTTGAGTGCTTCTAACATAAAAAAATTAAACCTTGTACTGTTAATACTGGTTACATCCCTAATCCTGATTGCGACTATATTTTTACCATTTTTTGGGTTTTTATGGTTAGCGCTCCTGCCGATTCCTACGGCATTGCTGTTACTTTCAGGAAGAAAGAGAGATAGTGCGATTTGTGCAGTGCTGGGAACAGCACCTCTATTTTTTTTGAATTACATGCTGGCCATAACTGTTGCGGCCTCAATAGTTGCTGTATCTTTTATATATAAAATTTATATTGATAGAGATAAAAGTACATTGTTTGCTGTCGGAAATATATTTTTAGCTTTTTTGGGAATTGCAATATTATATATTTTGATATCATCAGTTTTAGGCGGCATTAATGTTGTAAGCGAATTCTTTAAAAGCTATAATGGCTATATAGATAACTTGCAAAATGATATTGTGATTAAAAAATATGGCAGTCTTATAGCTATGGATGAGGTTCAATTTAATTCTGCTATAAAGCAATCTCAAAAACTTTTAAAGTTTATTCCATACTTGCTTCCTGGCATCTGGATTGCATGCTGCGTTTGCAGCAGCATTATAAATTATTTTATAAGTTCCATAGTTTTTAAGAAGCAAGGTATAAACATTAAATCCTCCTTAGCCTTTAAGAAATGGGACATTCGATGGTATTATTGCTGGGGAATTATAATTGGGTTAACATTGATTTTGATACCTAATTTTAATGCAAGTTTGGGCATGCTTGTTGATGTGGTTGGCTATAATTTTTTAATTGTATTTGGATTTTTATACTCTGTGATCGGAGTATCTGCAATATGGGGAATTTTTGATAGGTTCAATGTACCCATTATGTGGAGGATAATAATTTTTATTATATTTGGCATGTTTGTTGCTTTTATCTTTATTTTGCCTGTTATCGGACTCATAGATATATGGGCTAATTTTAGGAAATTAGATAGAGGTTGAAAAATCTTGAACAGAGAATAGGAGGAAAAATTGAAAATTATATTAACTAAAGATTTTGAAAATTTAGGAAGCCTGGGAGATATATTGGAGGTTAAAGATGGTTATGCTAACAATTTTTTAATACCCAGAGAAATAGCTGCGCGTGCAACTAAAGGCAATATCAAACAGATGGAGATTGTGAAAAAATCCATAATGAAAAAAGAAGCTAAGAATATTGAAGAAGCAAAGCAAATTGCTGAAAGATTGGAAAATCTTGAGCTTGATTTTAAAGTTAAGACGAGTTCAGAAGGGAAGCTTTATGGTTCTGTAACCAGCAAAGATATTGCAGATAGGATCTTTAAGGAGAGAAAAGTTGAAATAGATAAAAAGAAGATAGAACTTGAGGACCACTTGAAAGAAATTGGATCATATGATGTTATAGTAAAGTTATATAAAGATGTTAAAAGTACTGTCAAAGTTACAGTAGAAGGTGATAGCAAGCCAGAGGAAGGTAAAGAAAAATCTGAAACCGAAGACCTTCCAAAAGAAAAAGATGAACTTGAAAAAGGTTCAAGCAATAAGGATGAAACAAAGGATAGCAAAGCTTCAACAAAAGAAAAAGATGTTGAAGCGAAAAAGAAAAATAAGTCTTAAGGACTGAAAATTGTTAAGAATAAAAAATTACATGGAAGTTTGAAAAAACTTAATTAAACATGAAGGGGCAGGCAAAAAAAGAATTAAAGGTGTTTCCTTTAGACACAAGTAAGCTGGAAAGAATACCTCCATATAATATAGAAGCTGAGGAATCTCTTTTAGGTTCAATGCTTATTTCAAGAGAAGCAATAATTTCTACAATTGAGATTATTAGTGAAGAGGATTTTTACAGGAAAGCAAACCAGGAAGTATTTAAGGCAATAATAGAATTATATGCAAAAGGGGAACCTGCAGATCCAATTACTACCGCAGATTATCTGGAGAAAAAAGGGCTGTTAGAGGAAGTTGGCGGTAAGACGTTTATACATTCACTTATAAGCAATATTCCTCTTGCATCTAATGTGCAATACTATGCTCAGATTGTAAGGCATAATTCAATTTTGAGGAAACTCATATATGCAGCTACAGAAATAGCAGCAATGGGATATGAAATTCCGGAGGACTTAAGTTCCACAGTAGATAGAGCACAACAATTAGTATTTTCAATTTCTCAGGATTTATACTCAGATACTAAAAACAGTAAATTTGCTTCAATCAAAGATGTGCTTTCAGAAGTTTATGAACAGGTTGAAAGCATGTATGAAAAGAAATCCATGATAACGGGTGTCCCAACTGGCTATACGGATCTTGACCGTAAAACCTCTGGCTTTCAGGGCTCAGATTTAATTGTTTTGGCAGCAAGGCCTGGAATGGGGAAAACTTCATTAGCTTTAGGAATAGCAAAACATGTGGCATTGGAAGAAAAATTGCCAGTGGCGATATTTTCGCTGGAGATGTCCAAACAGCAGATTGCACAAAGAATGATGTGTGCAGAGGCAAGGATAGATTTACAAAGACTTCGTTCAGGCAACTTAAGGGACGATGAATGGCCAAAACTTGCAAGAGCTATTGAAAGGCTGGCTGAGAGCAAAATGTATATTGACGACGCTGCTTTTTTAACTGTAATGGATCTGAGGGCGCGAGCCCGTATGCTTGTAAGCACATATGGCATAAAACTTTTAATTGTTGATTATCTTCAGCTTATGCAGTCTGGAACTAATTATAGAGGGAATAGAGTGCTGGAAATTACAGATATATCAAGAAATTTAAAAGGTATTGCCAAGGAATTAAGAATTCCTGTTATTGCAGTATCGCAGCTTTCAAGAGAAGTAGAAAAAAGAGAAAATAAAAGGCCTAATCTGTCAGATCTTAGGGAGTCGGGAGCAATAGAGCAGGATGCAGATTTAGTGATTTTTATATATAGAGATGATTATTATGATGAAAATAGCGAGGATAGGGGTAAAGCAGAAATAATCATAGCAAAACATAGGAATGGACCAACAGGTAAAATTAATTTGAAATTTTTCAATGAATATGCATTATTTTTAAATTTGAGCCAGCCCTATCAAGATGGAACGGAGGGTTAAATATTATGTCTGCTGTAGTTATAATAGGTTCACAATGGGGAGATGAAGGCAAGGGGAGGATTATTGACTTGCTTTCAAGCCATGTGGATATGGTTGTAAGGTTTCAGGGCGGCGATAACGCTGGCCATACCGTAGTTTTAGGTGACAAAAAGTTTAAACTTCACTTAATACCATCAGGGATATTATATCCTGATGTTATATGCGTGATTGGCAATGGAGTAGTTATAAACCCCGAGGTATTAATAGCTGAACTGGATGATTTGGAAAAGAAGGGCATAAATGTCAGCAACCTGCGAATTAGCTGTAATGCGCATCTTGTTATGCCATATCACATAGTTTTAGATAAAGCAGGGGAGCATCGGTTAGGCAAGTCAAAAATAGGCACCACTCATAAAGGCATAGGCCCTGTGTATGAAGACAAAGCATCAAGGTCTGGCATAAGAATACAAGATTTGCTTGATCCAAAAATATTTAGGACCAAGCTGGAAGAATCTCTAAAATTCAAAAATGCTGTGATTGAGAAAGTGTACAATATGAAACCGCTGGATTTAGAAGAGATTTTTACAAAGTATAGAAAATATGCTGATAGAATTGAAAAATATATAGTTGATACTTCATTTTTAATAAATAAAGCCATTGATGAAAACAAGAAAGTACTTTTTGAGGGTGCGCAGGGAACCCTTCTTGATATTGATCATGGAACTTATCCTTTTGTTACTTCTTCATCCACTATCTCCGGAGGAGTCTGTGTCGGCGCTGGTGTCGGCCCTGGCAGGATAGATGAAGTAATTGCCATTACAAAAGCTTATGTTACAAGGGTAGGATCAGGACCGTTCCCTACTGAGGAAGAGGGTGACATTGGGAATTACCTGAGGGAAAAAGGTGTTGAATACGGAACTACAACCGGGAGGCCAAGAAGGTGCGGATGGCTGGATATTGTTGCCTTAAAATATTCAGTGATGATAAACTCTATAGATAGCATAGCTATAACTAAATTAGATGTACTTAGCGGTCTTAAAAACATTAAGATTTGTACTGGTTATAAGTATAAAGGAAAAATTTATAGCAGTCTTCCCCCTCATCAGACTATCCTGCATAAGTGTGAGCCTATTTATGAGGAGTTCAAAGGATGGGATGAGGACATAAGCGGGGTAAACAACTTTGGAGAACTTCCTGAAAATGCCCAGAGCTATATAGAGAAAATAGAGGAAATGCTCAAGGTGCCAGTATCGCTAATTAGCGTAGGTGCAGAAAGAAGCCGCATTATTGTAAGGGACGAAAGTTTGGTGCAGAGACTATTTGAGCAAAAAAGGCGTTCCACTCTTATTGTTTAACTATATCATGATGGGAGTTTTATGAAGGTGCTGGTTATTGGAAGCGGCGGCAGGGAACACTGCCTTGTATGGAAAATTTCAAGAAGTAAGTCAGTAGATAAGATATATGCAATCCCCGGAAATGTGGGAATGGAAAAATTAGCAGAATGCCTCAGCATGGATATATCAAGCAGTAGTTTTAATGATATATTAAAGTTTGTTGAGGATAAAAAAATAGATTTGACAGTTGTTGGGCCGGAAGTTCCTCTTGTTAACGGGATTGTTGATAATTTCAAAAGCAGGGGTTTTAAAATATTTGGTCCTGACAGGAAGGCCTCAATGCTGGAGGGGAGCAAGGTTTTTACTAAGGAGCTTCTTCAAAAATATAATATACCTTCTCCAAATGGGATTTTTTTTAAAAAAGAAGATTACGAGAATGCTGTTTATTTTTTAAAGAAAACAGGAGAGGATAAATTTCCTGTAGTGATAAAAGCAGATGGCCTTGCTGCCGGCAAGGGTGTAATTATTGCTGAAAACAGGGAACAGGCCATAGAAGCAGTTAAGGATTGTTTTATTAGAAACAAATTTGGGGGCTCTGGCGACAGGATGATAATAGAGGATTTTTTGAGTGGATTTGAGGTGTCAATTCTTTGTCTTTGTGACGGCAGGAACATAGTCCCAATGGCTTTGGCCCAGGATTATAAGAGAATTTATGAAGGAGATAAAGGAAAAAATACAGGGGGGATGGGAAGCTATAGCCCTGTACCTTTTGTAAGCAAAAAGATATACGAAAAAATTCTAAGCAAAATCATGTACCCTGCTTATGATGCATTGATTAAAGAAAATATTAGATACCAGGGTGTTCTTTACGGAGGGCTGATTATAGTAGACAACGAGCCTTATCTATTGGAATATAATTGTAGGTTTGGCGACCCTGAAACCCAGGCAATACTGCCAAGACTTAAAGAAGATCTTGTGCCCCTGCTTATGGATTGTGCTGACGGAAGTTTAGGCAAAAAGAAGCTAATCTGGGATACTAACAAATGTGTCTGTGCTGTGGTTGCTTCAGAGGGCTATCCCGAAAGCTCGTCAAGCGGAGATATAATTGAAGGTCTTGACAGTCTGGAGAAAATGAATGATATAGATATTTTTCATGCAGGTACGAAGAAGAGTAATGGAAATATAGTTACAAACGGCGGCAGAGTCTTGGGAGTGGTTTCCAAAGCTGATAGTTTTAAAGAATGCAGGCAAAAAGTATATTCAGCAATTGAAAATATAAAATTTAATGGAATGCAGTACAGGAGAGATATTGCTTTAAGAGCAGAAGGGATGGGTTAAAATGAACGGCAGCAGTAAAATTATCTCTATAGTAATGGGCAGTATATCTGATGAAGGAATAATGAGCAAAGCTTCGGATGTTTTAGAAGAATTTGGTGTAGGATTTGAGGTGAATGTGCTTTCTGCTCACAGAATGCCCAACAGAACTTCTGAATTTGCAAAAAATGCTGAGAGCCGTGGCATAGAAGTAATTATTGCTGGTGCAGGCAAA
Organism: uncultured Actinomycetota bacterium; assembly: GCA_964392345.1. Classification (GTDB taxonomy): domain Bacteria; phylum Actinomycetota; class Humimicrobiia; order Humimicrobiales; family Humimicrobiaceae; genus JAUVXY01. Next base: position 18,800 of record CAYMPQ010000012.1, on the reverse strand, counting down.
GCAGCGCACTTGCCTGGTGTAATTGCTTCTTATACGACTATTCCTGTTATTGGAGTTCCTATAATGACCAAAGATCTGCGTGGGATAGATTCCCTCCTGTCCATGGTACAGATGCCTTCAGGGGTTCCAGTTGCTTGTGTAGCTATTGATAATGCAAAGAACGCAGCTCTGCTTGCACTAGAGATATTGTCTTTAAAATATGAGGACATCAATAAAAAACTGAAGGAATATAAAGCAAATTTGGAAAATCTTGGAAACCTGTCATCAGGTTAATAGAATATAACAGCTTCAATGAAATTTTTATAGATCCCTCAGAAAAAAATGACAGCAAAATAGTTTTGACATCTAATATTTCATACCATATAATACCTCAAAAATGAACTATTCTTTTTACCAGAAATTAGTCAGCAATAATTTCTTATATTGTAGTGTTTATGATAAAGTTTGGAGGAAAGTTCCATGAAGAAATATCACTTAACAAAAGAAGGATATGAAAATTTATTAAAAGAACTGGACGACCTTGTAAAAAATAAAAGGAAGGAAATCGCTGCAAGATTAAAGGAAGCAAAAGATTTTGGAGAGCTGAGCGAGAATCCTGAATATGACTATGCTAAAAATGAGCAGGCTTTTGTAGAGGGAAGAATAGAACAAATTAATGAAATTTTACAAAATTATGTCATTTTAGGCGAAAATAACGGCAGAGATATAGTAGCTATTGGTTCAACAGTAGTGGTCAGGGATCCAGAAGAAAAAAAGAACAGAAAGTATAAAATAGTAAGTTCGGTAGAAGCAAATCCTGAGGAAAATAAAATTTCAGATGAATCTCCAATGGGAAAGGCTATTTTAGGCAAGAAAATAGGGGAAGAAGTAGCATTTAAAGTGCTAAACAAGGTAAGAAAGCTTAAAATAATTGATATAATCTAACTAAACATGTTAGCTGTTGCACGACTAATACTATATTTATCAGAAAATATATTTATGCTTATAAATTTTTAACTACTAAAGCTGGGACAATGAAGGCTGAAAATAAAATTACAAAACTAAATGCAGAGTACTTGTTAGAACTGGAAGAGCCATTAAGCGAGCCGCTAAAGGTAAAGCTTGATAAAGTAAAAGCCTTGAAAAAATCGGGAGAGGTTATTTACAGAAAAAACTATGCTGGAAGGATATGTATAAAGGATATAAGGGAGAAATATTCTTCTCTTGAGGTAGGCCAGAAAACAGAGGATACCTTCAAGATTGCTGGCAGGGTTATGATTTTTAGGAAACACGGGAAGGCTACTTTTGCTGATGTGAGGGATTTTACAGGAGAAATCCAATTATATGCTAATTTAAAAAATATTGGCGAAGAAAAATATAATAAATTTTTGGATTTGGACATTGGTGACTGGATAGGTGCAGAAGGAAACATTTTTAAAACACGAACCGGAGAGCTTTCATTGAGCATAACCGATTTTGTACTTCTTAGTAAGACTATCCGCACACTTCCGGAAAAGTGGCATGGTCTCAAGGACAAAGAGTTAAGATACAGACAAAGATATTTGGACTTCCTGATAAATCCTGATGTTAAAAAAACTTTTTTGAGTAGAATTAAAATAATAGAAGCTTTAAGAGAATTTTTGAAGGACAGGGGCTTTTTAGAGGTTGAGACTCCCATGCTCCAGCCAATTCCCGGAGGAGCTGCTGCCCGTCCCTTTGCTACGCACCACAATGCTTTGGATATTGATCTATACCTAAGGATAGCTCCAGAATTGTATTTAAAAAGACTTATAATTGCTGGCTTTGAAAAGGTATTTGAATTGAATAGAAATTTTAGAAACGAAGGCATCTCTTATAAGCATAATCCGGAATTTACGATGCTGGAGTTTTACCAGGCGTTCTCGGACTATAATGATTTAATGGATTTAACAGAGGAACTGATTAAATTTGTGGTACAGAAAACTTTGGGCAATCTAAGTGCAAACTACAGAGGCAACATCATAAATTTTGAAGGAACATGGCAAAGGAAAACAATGATTGGTGCAATTTATGATTTTGGAGGAATAAAATTAAGTTTTGGCAGCAGCATTGAGGAACTGACTTCAATAGCTAAAAGCCTGGATTTAAAAATAAATAAAGACTACAGCAAGGGCAAGATTGTTGAGGAGATTTTTGAAGCTGTCGTCCAGCCTAAATTGATACAGCCTACCTTTATTAAAGATTATCCCATAGATATTTCCCCGCTTGCAAGGAAAAAACCGGGAGATGGAAATTTAACTGAGAGGTTTGAACTCTTTATGGGAGGAGAAGAGATAGCAAATGCTTTTTCAGAGTTGACTGATCCTGCAGACCAGCTGCAAAGGTTTAAAAAACAGGTAAAAAGTAAAGACGATGAGGAAAGAGTTACCGGTAAGATTGACGTTGATTTTTTAAGGGCTCTGGAATATGGAATGCCTCCAACAGGTGGAGAAGGGATTGGTATCGATAGATTGGTTATGATTTTGACTAATAGTAATTCAATTAGAGATGTGATACTATTTCCTCTCATGAGAGCTGAGAGCGATTAACAGCCCGGCCTATAGTTGTTAGTATTTGGTACAAAAAGTGATATAATTTAGCTGTCTACTATGATTTAGAAAACCAGAGTAGGGGTACTTCAGATGATTTGTGACAGTTGTGGCAAAAACAAAGCAAACATTCATTTAATTAAAGCTATCAACAATAATGATGCTGAAAAAATGAATTTATGCAACGATTGTGCGAAAAATTTGTTATTTTCTTCCGGTGAAAGCTTTTTCAGTGATTTAGCTGAAATTCTTTCCAGCATACTTGAAATTGATGTTAAATTTTATAAAGGTGATGAGAATAAAAAATTTTTTGATAGTGTTGATTGGATTAATGACAAGAAATGTCACTGCTGCGGTACAGATTTAAAGACCATGAAGAAAACTGGAAAAGTTGGATGCGCCAATTGTTATGACGAATTTAAGGATGACCTTTATCCTTTGATAAAATCTATTCATGGAAAAATTGGGCACATGGGCAAGGTGCCGTGTAATAGCAGCAAGAGACTGAAAAGCGAAAAGATTTTAAGGGATTTAAAGGTTGAACTTGACGAAGCAGTAATTATAGAAAATTTTGAGAGAGCAGCACAATTGAGAGATATGATAAAAAAATTGCAGAAAAAATTATACAAATCAAGCAACAGGTAATTAAAAAGATGGGTAAAACAAATTTATTTTCGACAATGTGTAAAAACAGTGATGTTGGAAGGAAAATCAGCAAAGATGCCAGAAGCAAAATTATTTTAACTACGCGGGTACAACTGGCAAGAAATCTTTCCGACCATAAGTTTGGAAGCACAAGCAGCAGTCAAGAAAAAAATGATGTATTAAATTTAATTATAGGTGTGGCCAGCGGCATAAGAGAATTAAGCGATTATAAATTTTATACAGTTAATAAATTGACAAAAGTTCAGAGAAGGCTACTTATAGAAAAGCACTTGATGAGTCCTGAAATGACCAGCAGAATGCAGGGGAAAGGGGTACTGGTAAAATCTTGTCCCTGCAACCATAGAAAATCTGTCTCAATAATGATAAACGGAGAAGATCATCTGCGAATTCAATGTGCAGCCCCGGGCTTGAATGTCAGGGAGTCATATAAGGAAATAATGAAAATAGAGAAAAAGCTGGAAAAAAAGTTAACTTTTGCCTTCAACAGCAAATTGGGATATCTTACTGCCTGTCCTGTGAATTTAGGCACTGCCCTTAGAATCTCAGTCATTGCCCATTTGCCTGGGTTGGTAATGAGTTCAAAAATAACAGATTTCATTAATAATATAACTAATATAGGTTGCAGAACTGTAGGGTATTTTGGGGAAAACTCTGAAATTGTTGGAAATTTGTTTCAGATATCCAGACGGGCTACTCTTGGCAGGAGTGAAGAGGATATAGTTGAAGAAATGAATGCAATTTGTTTAAATATAGTTGAGGAAGAAGAAAAAGCAAGGCAAGCACTAAAAGCGAATCACCTTGTAGATATGGAAGACAGCGTGTACCGCTCATACGGTGTGTTGAAATACGCAAAGATGCTGTCATACGAAGAATCGCTTGAGCTTTTGTCAATGATTGAATTAGGCATGGAACTTGGTATTGTTAAAAATGTAAAAAAATTTAATTTTAGCAAGCTTGTTAACATAATTGGAAATTCACATATAATGCTTAGTATGAAAAAGGATAAGAAGTTAAGAGAAGACGAGGTAGATTTTATCCGTGCTAATGTGATTAGGGAGAAAATTTTAAAGAGGATTAGATAATATGTTTGAGAGATTTACTGAGAGAGCAAGAAAAGTAGTAGTTAAAGCTCAGGATGAGGCAAGATTTTTAAAACAAAATTATATCGGCACAGAGCACCTGCTGCTTGGAGTAATAGACGAAAAGGAAGGAATTGCAGTCAAAGTACTGAGAGAGCTTGGCATTTCCTCTGAGGAAATCAGGTCTGCGGTAAAAGATGCTGTGAATGAAGGGTCATCACAATCTTATGAACATATTCCATTTACACCAAGAGCTAAAAAAGTTTTGGAATTGTCATTAAGAGAGGCGCTGCAGATGGGGCACAACTATATTGGTACGGAACATATACTTTTAGGCCTGCTCAAAGAGGGAGAAGGCGTAGCTGCAAGAGTGTTAAATGGTTTGGGTGTTGATTTAGAGAACACAAAAAATAAAGTAAAAGAAATTTTAGAAAGATATCCACTTGATCCATCGTGCAGCAATTTGGATGCTGATAAAACACAGAGAAAAGTGCCCAAGACGCTTAACAGGTATGGAAGAAATCTAACTTTGTTAGCCAGGGAGGGCAAGCTGGACCCTGTAATAGGCAGGAAGAAAGAAATTGGAAGAATGATGCAAATTTTATCCAGAAGGACTAAAAATAACCCTATTTTAATTGGTGAATCAGGTGTAGGGAAAACAGCTATTGTAGAAGGACTAACACAATGTATAATATCCAATGAAGTACCTTCAAACCTGCGGAATAAGAAAATTTTTACACTGGACCTGGGTGCTCTCATAGCTGGCTCAAGGTATAGAGGAGACTTTGAGGAAAGACTTAAAAAAGTGCTGGAAGAGATAAAAGATGATGGGGATATTATGCTTTTTATTGATGAGATACATACGATAGTTGGTGCAGGAGCTGCAGAAGGCGCTATTGATGCTGCCAGTATTTTAAAGCCCATGCTGGCTCGTGGAGAAATTCAAACTATTGGTGCTACCACTGTTAGCGAATACCGTAAATATGTGGAAAAAGATAAAGCGCTTGAACGCAGGTTCCAACCAATATATGTAGATGAACCCTCAGTGTATGAGTCAATTGAAATCCTAAAGGGGATTAGAGAGAAATATGAAAAATTCCATGGAATTGTCATTACTGATGAGGCCATAACTGCTGCAGTAAAATTGTCTCACAGATATATTTCAGATAGATATTTGCCGGATAAAGCCATAGATTTAATGGACGAAGCTTCTTCAAGAGTCAGAATAAGGGCGCTTACTGCCCCGCCTAGCATCAAGGATATAGAGGCAAGTATTGAAAAAATAATTCGTGAAAAAGATAATGCTGTAAAATCACAGGACTTTGAAAAAGCAGCTCAATTTCGTGATAAGGAAAAACAATTAATACAAGAAAAAAGAGAAGCAGAGGAGAATTGGGGCAAAATAGGAAAAACTAAGAAAGAAAATGTAAATGAAAGTGAGATAGCGGAAGTGTTGTCAAGCTGGACAGGTGTGCCGGTTTGTAAGTTAACAGAAACTGAATCAAAAAGGCTGTTAAAGATGGAAGAAGGCTTGCACGGGCGAGTTGTTGGGCAGGATGAAGCTATTAAAACTGTTTCAAAAGCTATAAGAAGATCGCGTTCAGGACTTAAGGATCCAAAGAGACCCATAGGTTCATTTATATTCCTGGGCCCTTCCGGTGTTGGTAAGACAGAACTGGCAAAAACAATAGCAGAATTTCTATTCGGGAAAGAAGATGCCCTAATGCAAATAGATATGTCAGAATATATGGAGAAGCACTCTGTTTCCAAGCTGGTGGGCTCTCCACCGGGATATATTGGTTATGATGAGGGCGGACAGCTTACGGAAATGGTAAGAAGAAGACCTTATAGCGTAATACTGCTGGATGAAATTGAAAAAGCTCATCCGGATGTATTTAATATATTGCTGCAAATCTTTGAGGAAGGCCGCCTTACTGATTCACAGGGCAGAAAAGTAGATTTTAAAAATACTGTAATAATAATGACATCTAATCTTGGGGCCAGGGAGATACAAAAAAATACACCACTGGGATTTAAAAGAGCAGACAATGAAGCCCTTTCTTATGAAAATATAAAGCTTAAGGCGATGAGCGAGCTGAAAAAGACATTCAGACCTGAATTTTTAAACAGGATTGACGAAGTCATAGTATTCCATAAATTGACAGAGCAGCAGGTTTACAAAATTATAGATCTAATGATTTTAAGAATAGAACAGCAGCTTGAGCTCCAGGGGCTGACAATAGAATTAACTGAGAGTGCCAAGGAGTTGTTGATTAAAAAAGGATACGATGCTTCAATGGGTGCAAGGCCCATGAGAAGATGTATACAAAATTTAATTGAAGACCCTGTCTCTGAAAAAATAATAAAAGGGGAGTTAAAACCAAATAGCAGAATTATTGTAAGCTCCGAGAATGGTGAGATAAAGCTTGAGACCAGGAGAATTAGCAACAATATGGCTAAGGTTTAGGTTTAATTATTTATTAATTATATTTGTTATAATAACAAGATGAATGAGAAGGAAGAATTACTATTATTAAGTTGTTTAAAAAGGATTGCACCCGGAACAAAACTCCGTACAGGCATAGAGTATATACTTCAGGGTAAAACTGGAGGATTAATTGTAATTGGAGATTCAGAAGAAGTCTTAAAGTTGGTCAATGGCGGATTTTACATAGGTTGCAGTTTTTCACCTGCCAAGTTTTATGAATTAGCTAAAATGGACGGGGCTATAATTCTTAGCACTGATGCTAACAGAATTTTGTATGCAAATACCCATCTTTTCCCGAACCCAGAGATTTTAACAACGGAGACTGGCACCAGACACAGAACTGCTGAAAGAGTAGCAAAACAAACAAAAACTTTGGTGATATCAATTTCTCAAAAAAGAGATGTAATAACCATATATATTGACAATATTAAATACATGCTTGAGGAACCAAGATTGGTGCTGTCAAAGGCTAATCAAGCACTTCAAACACTGGAAAAATTTAAACATGGATTAGACCACCTTACTTTTAATCTGACAGTAAGAGAGCTGGAAGACATAGTCACCCTTTTTGATGTAGCTAATGTGCTTCAAAGGTCGGTTATAGTGCAAAAAACAGAAAAGGAAGTAAGAAAATATATTTATGAGCTGGGAGTAGACGGAAGACTTCTCAAGATGCAGGTTGAGGAATTAATGACAAATGTGGTTGATGAGAGTATCAAAATTATAAAGGATTATATTAATCCTGAAAGTAATTTAAAATCAACTGAAGTAAGAAGAAAGATAAGGAAATTAAGTTCCGATGAGCTTCTTGACCAGAATTATTTAGCAGAGATTTTAGGTTATAATGTTGACGGAGATTTGAGAGAGTTTAGCGTACATACTAAAGGATTCAGGATTATTTCAGAATCCAGAAGACTCCCACTGACAGTGGTTGAAAATTTAATTGACAAATTTGGTAGTTTAAAAAACATTCTAAATGCTGGTGTTGATGAATTATCCGAAGTTCTCGGTATGGGTAAAATGAGGGCTAAATCTTTGCATGACAGGTTAAAAAAGTTTTCAGAGTATTATTTGTATAATGAGCTATATAACAGCAATAGTGGAAGCATGGCTCAAAGGTTTAAATTGTGATTTTTTCAAAAACTAGCAGTGGCAGTGACTAATGAGTTCAGCAATAATTACAGCAGCTGGAAGGAGCACCAGACTAAAGGGAAATATCAGCAAGCAGTTTGTGAATATATATGGCAAGCCAGTGCTCGCGCGTACCATTGAAGCTTTCCAAAGTTCCCAAAAAATAAAAGATATATACGTAACGGTGCCTGGCGGCTACTTGAAATTTTGTAGAGAGAAGATAATAAAAAGATACTCTCTCAGCAAAGTTAAGAAATTAGTAGTTGGGGGAAGCAATAGGCAGGAGTCGGTTTATAATGCTCTCAAGGAAATTCCTCCATCACCGGGCAGTGTAATATTAATTCATGATGGTGTCAGGCCTCTTATTACAACTCCAGAAATTGACTCTATTATTGATGTATTAACACAGGAGAACAAAAGGGATTCTAATATAAAGGGTGCGATAATAGCTGCACCTGCCAATGAAACCATAAAGAAAGTAAAAAATAATGGTATAGTGGAAAAAACAATACCCCGGGACAAGGTTTGGTATGCACAAACTCCGCAAGCTTTTTTTTATGAAGTAATTTTAGATGCTCACAAAAAGGCTATGGAGGATGATTTTGTTGGAACTGACGACGCCAGCCTGGTTGAGAGGATGGGATGGAAGATAAAAATTTTTAAAGTAGGGCATGAGAATATAAAAATTACAACACCGGTTGACTTATTCCTTGCCGAATTAATGATAATTAAAGATAATGCTAAATAATTCAAATTTTTAGGTGGTTTATTTACCTGAAAGTGTTACATAGAGCATATTATTTTATAAATAGATATTACTGCAGGATTAATTTTATATGAAAATAGGCATAGGCTTTGATGTTCATAATTTTCAGAGCGGCAGAAAATTAATATTGGGAGGAGTGGAAATAAATCACAGCAAGGGACTTGCAGGCCACTCAGATGCAGATGTATTGGTCCATTCTATCATGGATGCTATATTGGGAGCTTGCGGTCTTGGCGATATTGGAAATCATTTTCCGGATAGTGACTCAAGGTATAAAAACATTTCCAGTTTACTGCTGCTTGAGGAAGTTAACAAAAAAATGAAAAAAAAATGCCTCAGCATAGTAAACATAGACTGTATATTAATTTTAGAGAAACCCAAAGTATCCAAATATTTCCCAGAGATGAAAAAAAGGTTATCTGGTATCCTAAAAATAAGCGAGGAAGCAATTAACATAAAAGCAACAACCACAGAGGGTCTTGGTTTTTGCGGAAGAGAAGAGGGGATTGCTGCTGAGAGCGCAGTACTTCTTAAATAAATTTGACTAAATGTGCTTTTATGTATAATATATTTAACTAATTAAACCTGTCCTGGTTAATTTTCTGTTGCGTGATAGTTTTGGCAGTGTATAAGTGCAAATAATAAGATGGTTATATCAAAAGAAATACAAGAAAAAAAAGAAGTAAAAATGGTTCCAAGATTTAGGTTTGCGCCGTCTCCTACGGGCGGTCTTCATATAGGAACAGCAAGAACAGCTTTGTTTAACTGGTTGGCTGCAAGAAGTATGAATGGAAGGCTTGTTTTGAGAATAGAAGATACAGATACTAAAAGGTCTGACAGGAAATACGAAGATTCCATAATTGATGATTTAAAGTGGCTTGGCTTGGGCTGGGATGAATTTTACAGACAGAGTGAAAGAATTGAAATTTATCAAAAATTTGCTAACAAACTCTTAAATGAAGGCAAGGCTTACCTATGTTTTTGCACTCCTGAGCGTTTAAGCGATCTAAGGAGAAAACTTTTATCTGAAGGGAAAATGCCGGGATATGATAACAAATGTAGAAATTTAAGTGCAGAGGATGTTGAAAAGAATTTAAGAGAAAGCAAAAAGTTCACAATAAGGTTTAAAGTTGAAGATGGCGAGATATTGTTTAATGATTTGGTAAGAGGAGATATAAAGTTTAGCCCTAAAGTTATCAGAGATTTTATAGCCATTAAATCCGACGGAACCCCTTCTTATAATTTTGCAGTAGTAGTAGATGATAGTGAAATGGAGATAACGCATGTACTCAGGGGAGAAGATCATATTACAAATACTGCAAAGCAAATACTGCTGTTTGAAAGTATTGGACAAAAGCCACCTTTTTTTGCACACATTTCAATGATACTTGAAAAAGATGGCTCTAAGTTAAGTAAAAGATATGGTGCCACCACTATTACTCAGTTCAGAGAGATGGGGTACTTGAGCGAAGCTGTTTGCAATTATCTTTCCATGCTTTCCTGGCATCCCAGAGATGGTGAAGAAATATTCAGCATATACGATGCTGTAAGCAAGTTTAAGATATCAGATATATCCAAAAGTCCGGCTATATTTGATACCGACAAGCTAAATTGGATCAATGGTATTTATATTAGAAAAAAGACAGTTGATGAGCTTGTAGATCTTTGCACGCCCTTTTTGATTGGGAAGAAAGTGATAGAAGAAAGTGATGTAGAAAATGAAGAAATCATGCTGAAGGTAAGAAAATGTGTTGACGCGTTTAGAGACAAAATAAAAGTACTTGGTGAATTTCCAGATTATGCCGGGGATTTATTTAAGGACAGAATAAATAATTACAGCAAGGAAGCTGACGAAATACTGAAATTGGAAACTTCTTCCAATGTGCTGCAGTTTTTTTTAAAGGAATTAGGGTCAACACTCAAATCCTACGGTAACAAGAAGGACCCTGATATTGATGAAGAGGTTGGCAGGAAACTTATTAAAGCGGTAGGAGAAGATCTTAAAGAATACAAAATAAAAGGAAAATTTTTATATATGCCAATGCGGGCATCTCTTACAGGGATGACACATGGGCCGGAGCTTCCAAAAATTATAGCTATACTTGGGTTGAAAAATTGCATAAAAAGAGTAAACCAAACTTTAAAATACCTTGAAAATAATTAATTTTTAATAGATTATTATTCTTTATGATTTATTAATAGTACAGTACAGTTTAATAAAATTGTTTAACGTTTTGTATGTCTAAAGCGATGGGCTTAATAGAAGATTTAAAAGATCAAATAAAAGTGGCGAAGGAAAGAGATCCTGCTGCTGTAAACACTGCGGAAATCTTGCTTACATATGCTGGAATTCATGCAATTTTGGCATACCGTGTTGCTAACTGGCTGTTTAAGCACAAAGTCCCGTTTTTGCCTCGAGCAATATCACAATTTAATAAATTTCTAACAGGAATTGAAATTCATCCCGGGGCAAAAATTGGCAAAAGGTTGTTTATTGATCATGGTGCAGGCGTGGTTATAGGCGAGACTTCTATTATTGGTGATGACGTAACAATATACCAGGGAGTAACATTGGGGGGGACAGGAAAAGAAAGAGGGAAAAGGCACCCTACCATTGGCAATAACGTTGTTATATCGGCTGGAGCAAAAGTCCTTGGTTCAATAACTATAGGCAATAATGTAATTATAGGTGCTGGCGCTGTCGTAATAAAATCTGTTCCTGATGAATGTACCGTAGTTGGCGTTCCGGGAAGAATTGTAAAGATAAAGGGAGAAAAAGTTTTGTCAGATGAATTTCATAGAATGAATTTACCCGATCCGGTAAATGAAATATTAAGTGATTGTTGTGCAAGAATAAGTTTTCTGGAAGAAGAATTAAAAAAGCTGAGAAAAAAAAACAAAGCAAAAGGTAGCTCTAAACAAAAAAGTAAAAAATTAAAAGAATAGGTAAAAAGGCATGGGCCTGAAAATATACAATACCCTTCACAGGGAAAAGGAATCGTTTGAGCCAGTCGAAAGCGGCAAAGTCAGGATGTATGTATGCGGTCCGACAGTTTATAACTACATATCTATTGGAAACGCAAGACCTATAATAGTCTTTAACATGGTAAGAAACTATTTAGAGTACATTGGCTATGAAGTTAATTATGTACAAAATATTACTGATATTGAAGATAAGATAATAAACAAGGCTATAGAGGAAAATGTTGATTTCAGGGTTATAACCAGAAGGTATACCGATGCTTTTCTGCATGATATTAAAAGTCTAAAAATAAGTAAGTTTGATAAAATGCCAAAGGCTTCTGAAATGATTGGGGAGATAATAAATTTTATAGTCAAAATAATAGAAAATGGCTTTGGGTATGCAACAGGCGGCAATGTATATTTTGATGTAAAGAAATTCAAGCACTATGGGAAATTATCCGGACAAAAAATTGAAGAAATGAAACAGCAAGAAGATGGTGCTTTTAGTAAAAGAAATAAAATAGATTTTGCGCTATGGAAAAGTGCAAAATCAGGCGAACCTTATTGGGATAGCCCGTGGGGCATGGGGAGACCGGGCTGGCATATTGAATGTTCTGCTATGGCGACTAAGTTCTTAGGACACCCCATAGATATCCATGGAGGCGGGATAGATCTGGTGTTCCCTCACCACGAAAATGAAATTGCCCAATCGGAAGCTGCTTTTCCTGAAAAAGATGCTTTTGTGCGCTACTGGATGCATAATGGAATGATTGAAGTTAAAGAAGAAAAAATGTCTAAGTCAAAAGGGCTTAAAGAAGATTGGATACTTAGAAACCTTTTAAAAAAATATTCACAGAATGTTGTAAAAATATATATGCTGTCTACTCATTACAGGAGCCCGTTAGAATTCAGCGTTGAAAAGCTTGTTGAGGCAAAAAAAGCACTGGACAAAGTTACAAACACTTTAAGAAATATTCAATTTTTAATTGAAGAATTTGATAAAGGGTGCCATACAGAAGAAACTTTAGGAAAAAAGAATATGGAAGCAGAACTAAAAATAGATAATCTAACAAAAAAGTGTAAAGAAAAATTTAGACATTCCATGGATGATGATTTAAACTCTGCAAAGGCGGTTGGAAGCATTTTCGAGCTTATTAGAAATATAAACAGCATTATACAAAGTCCAAAATTTGTATTAACTGAGGCTGTGAAGACAAGCCTTGGCAGAGCTTATAAAAAAATAAACGTGCTTGGCTCAGTTTTGGGGTTTGATTTTGAAGAAGAGGTTGCAAAAGTTGCCGTTGACACTGAAGCTAAAATTGGACTGAGCAGCAGAGATATAGAAAGGCTTGTTGCAGAGAGGGAAAAGGCAAGAAAAAATAAAGACTTCAAGCTGGCCGATGAGATTAGAAATAAATTAAGCATGAGCGGCGTAGTACTGGAAGATAGAAAAGAAGGGACTATCTGGAAGGTGGTAGAAAGCAGTAATGGAAAAAACTTATGACCTTATTTTAAAAAGAAGAACCAGTTATGGAAGATTCTAAAGATGGCAATATAAAATACTACAAGGATCCCAGCGGGAAGCTTCATGTTCCCAAAAGACCGCTTAAAGAAATTTTACATGTAAATGCTTATGAGTAAGTATTGCATCCAAAAAAATTTATCTCTTTGCTGTGTGTAATTGTGTGCTGAAAGTGTTAATTAATTATGATGGAAAAAAGAAACCGTGAACTAATATATGGGATTAATCCTGTATATTCTGTACTTACTATAAATTCTGGCAGAAGAAAAGTATACAAAATTATTTTAAGCAAAAGCAGAAAAAAAACTCCTAAAGTAAAAGAAATTATTTGCATGGCCATGGAAAATAATATGTGCATAACAGAAGTAGAACATGGTAAATTTAGCAAATTATCTGAAGGCTATTTTCCCCCCACAGATTTTTCTTCTGTCCAGGGCATAGCTGCTGAGGTTTCGCCATATAATTATTATAGTTTTGAGCAGTACATAAATAATGAAATTAATGAAAAAAGCAGGCTCATAGTACTGGACGGGGTAACTGACGTAGGAAATTTTGGGTCAATAATCAGAAACTGCAGTGCGTTTGGATTTGACGGAATAATTATTTCAAAAAACAGGAGTGTGGATGTAAACAAAAGAGTCAGCAAGATCTCTGCAGGTGCTCTGGAAGAGATAAAAATATTTAAGGTTACAAATATTGCAAGAACTTTGCAGCAGTTAAAAAAAAGTGGATTTTGGGTATACGGGACAACACTGGAAAAAACACAGGAAGTGCAAAGCGCAGACGAAACTAAGTTTGTATTTCCGCTTGCAATTGTCTTTGGCAGTGAAGATAAAGGGATAAGCAGGCTGGTTGGCGATAATTGTGATGTCATGACCAATATAATAATTAAAGGTACGGCGCAGTCATTAAATGTTTCTGTGGCTTCAGGTATTATGCTATATATAATACAAAGAAACGCAGGATAAGCGGCATATTGTTTTTTAACTAACCAGGATTTGATAAAACTGGAGAGGATAAACTTTGAAAGATTTAGTAATTGTAGATGGATATAATTTTATATTTAATTATTTTAGTGCTAAAAAAATAAGCAGCAGCGATTTATTGTATTTAAGGGAAAAGTTAATAAGCGATCTTGCTGAGTATAAGCATTGGAACAAATGTGATTTACTGGTAATTTTTGATGCTAAAAGCAGCGATAATATGGTTAGGAACTATCAAAAAGTTGATGACATAGAAGTGGTTTACTCCAGAAGCGGTGAGACTGCAGATACCGTAATAGAAGAATTGGTTTGCAACAGGCAGGAATACAGAAGAATATTTGTGGTAACGTCTGATTACATGCAGCAAAAGGTAGTATTTAAAAGAAATGTTTATAGAAAATCTATCAGGGAATTTGTTCTTGAGATAAACAGGTCTAAAAGGAATATAAGTGAAAAAATTGATGACAGTAAAAAATCTGGTGGAAAATTATTTTATTTATTGGAAAATAGGCTTGACCGTAAATCAAAGAAAAAATTTTCTGACTTCAGGAGATTCGGCAAAAAGTAAAAACAGTGAATTCTAATTTATGGCAATTGTCTCTAAAGCATTAACCAAATTTTTTTATGCATAAAATACATACTCAAAAAATTACAAATATTTTTTTAATCCTGACCGCAATACTTACCATTTTTTGTTTTTATGGCTGCGGCCTTTACTACGGCAATGACAATAATTTGAGCGAATACAATAATCATGGCAGCGGAAAAGATAAGTTATATGTAAAAGAAGTTATAGATGGCGACACATTTATCCTTTCTAATAGTGAGAGAGTCAGGCTCATTGGGATAAACACTCCTGAGGCTGAGAGATATTATTTTAACGAAGCAAAGGATGTATTAGAAATACTTGTTTTAGGAAAAGAAGTGAGATTGGAAAAAGATGTAACAGATAAGGATAAATATGGCAGGCTTCTGAGGTATGTGTATGTTGAAGATTTATTTGTTAATATGGAAATGGTAAAAAGGGGATTTGCAAATGCGTATACCTATCCTCCTGATGTTAAATATACCGAAGAATTTTTAGAAGCAGAAAGATATGCAAGGCTAAATGAGACAGGATTGTGGAAAAAGTCTGAAGTTTGCAAGTTAGAGATAGATATAAATTATGATGCTGAAGGTAATGATAACAATAACTTAAATGGCGAGTACGTAACTATTAAAAATACTGGCACAAGCAGTCTTAATTTGGAAAGATGGACTGTTAAAGATAGCGGAACGAACATTTATGAGTTCCGCAAGCAAACTTTGGAGCCTGGTTCTGTCATATACCTTTTTTCAGGTAGTGGGAAAGACACAGACGGCAAGCTTTATTGGGGGAGCTCAAAACCGATATGGAACAATGATCACGATACCCTGTATCTTAGAGACAGGGCAGGCCTGCTTGTAGAAATCTATAGTTACTAAGAGATACTTAGAAGCTCTCTAATTTTTTGCTAACTCCTGTATCAGCGGTAGTTATCAAGTCTGTCAGACTTTAGGGCAGACAGCCGCACCCCATATACCGGGGCCGGTATGGGCACTCATTATAGCAGTTATCTCAGTTAATATTAGTTCATCTATGTCAATGTCGCTATCATCCTCTATCATTTTTTTGAGTTCTAATGCCGGACTTATATCTGAACCATAAAAAATTCCAAAAATTTTCTTTCCTTTGCAGGAAGCTTCTTTTTTGATCTGCCTGTAAATCTTGTAAATGGCACCTTTCCTATTTTTTGCAGATCCTCTTAGCTGAACCTTTCCATTTATACCTATGGTAAGAATAGGCTTAAATCTTATTGCCACACTTAAAAACTTTCCAAGAAAAGGTGCTCTGCCTCCTCTGAATACATATTTAAAATTTTCCAGTACCGCAAAAAATTTGCTTCTTTTTATTAAAAATTCTATCAGGGAGTCTATTTCTTCTTCGCTTTTCCCGTTTCTGGCAGCTCTTGCTGATTCCAGTGCAATAAGGCCCAAGCTAATAGTAGAATTCCTGGAGTCAAAAATTTTTATTTTGTTTTTAGGAAAATTCATTTTTGCTAAATTTGCTGCATTGAATGCACTGGATAGTTTTGAGCTAAGACTAATGCAA
This sequence comes from uncultured Actinomycetota bacterium, assembly GCA_964392345.1. Classification (GTDB taxonomy): domain Bacteria; phylum Actinomycetota; class Humimicrobiia; order Humimicrobiales; family Humimicrobiaceae; genus JAUVXY01. The sequence goes on along the minus strand of CAYMPQ010000012.1, from coordinate 2,524 downwards.
TAAATTAAATCTTTTTTCTTTTTCTCTATTAAATATTTAAAAACTTTTAAAAAATCTCCAGCAGAAGGTCCGGACGTGTGCACTTTTAAACCTTTTTCTAATGCTTCGTATATTTCCCCGCTTTTTATTTCTTTTCCTTCTTTATACATTTTACCTTCAATTCCAATATACATTGGCACAACAGTAACATCGTTTTCTTTTGCCAGTTTCTCAGGGATATCTGCTGAGCTGTCAGTAACTATTGCGATATTAGCCATAAACTTTTACTTACTTCTTCTGTTTGTTATTATGTTTGAAACTTATTTTGATTACTTTTTATACTTTACATGATTTGGCATATTTTTTAAATTACTTTTTAAATTCATCCAGTGCTCTAACTGATCTTAAGATTGCTTCCTCTCTGGTATTTGCCCAGACTATAAGCTTGGCAATTAGAGAATTTTTCCTTGAGAGAATTACTTTTAAGATCTGGTGTTTATAGAGTAATATATAAGATATATGAAAAAAGAAAAGAGGTTTATATTCTAAAAGTTGGTCATAAGAAAGAGATGAAAAAGAAAGAAAAATTTTCTAATTTAGGCATAAATAATATTTTTATTTGGATTTTCTAAAATATAAAATAGGGCAAGATAATCTCTTAGATGCCTTGTGATTAAAAAATTCTTAGTAACAAATTTCTTTGCTTGTTTTCCTAAATCCTCTGATACGTCAGGTCTATTGAGTAAGTATCGTACTCTAAATGCTGCTCCTTCTATAGAATTTACCAAAAATCCATTTAAATGATTGTATAATTGAATAGTGATTCCGCCTACTTCTCCTCCAATTACAGCTTTTTCTTTCCACATTGATTCTGTTACAACCAAACCAAAACCTTCTTTTACTGATTTTTGAATGATAACATCAGCTGATCTTTGCAGGGCATTTATAACTATATCACTTTTGGATTTTAAAAATAAAATATGTATGTCAGGGTCGCCTTTGGCTTCATTTTTAACTTCTTTAAATATTTCTTCTCCTTCAGGGTCATCACTTGCTGTTCCACCGGCTAAAATAAGCTTGCAATTTATTTCTTTTTTCACCAAACGATATGCTTTAATTACTCCTAAAGGATCTTTAAATTTATCGAATCTTGATACTTGAAGTATTATGGGTTTATCTTTTTTAATTCTGTAAGTATCTAAAACATTTTCAATCTCATTTTTGCTAAGATCTCTATTTTTATTACTTAAGGGATCTATTGATGGAGCAATAAGATATTGAGGATAAGGAAGGCTTTTGGCAAATTTTGAAATAGAAAATATACTTGCATCGTACATTTCTACATATTTTTTTAAAAATTTCCATAAAAATAAATCTGGTTTTGATATGTCAATGTGGCATCTCCACACCCACTTAGTATTATTTCTTGGATAATATTTTATTAATGGCAAAGGCTGAGGGTCGTGTATTATAACTATATCTGCATCTAAATTTACATTTTGAGCGTACTCTTTATTTACCTTTAAATATTTTTCTAATAATTCATTTTTAATGTCTAATTTTTTTCCCTGAAGTGAATTGTGTATATCTTTAGTGATATTAAAAAACCCATTATTACCATAGATTGTTTTCCACTGACAGTTAATTCCAAGCTCATTAAGCAAAGGAACTAGCCTGTGCAGTATTTCAGCAACTCCACCTCCGTCCTTAGTAGAGTTAACCATAATAACTTTTTTACCTTTAGAGAGTAAAGCTAAGGATTTTAATTGGTTTAAATTTTTTTTACCAACTATATCTTCGTAATCTTTTAATATTGCCATTTTTAAACAAATATCTTAAATTATAATTCATCTTCTAAAATGTCTATTAATTTTTTCCTGATTTCTTCCAGACTGAAAAAATAAAAGTCTATTTCTCTAATCTTTCTTACTAATTCTTTTTTTCCAAAATTGTTTTCAATCCATAATGAGAAATCATCATGTTCTTTTTCTTTTCTTATTTTTCGGGCTTCACAAAAATGAAAATACAAGGAGCTATCTGGAATTATATTTAACGCTTTTTTAAATTCTTTCAATGTTGATGTATTTATACCTAAAGGAAGTACAATTGATGTTGCGCTGGAAAAACAAAACTCAGACCCAGATCTGACCCAGGGAATAGTGGGAAGATCCCACATATGCTCCTCAATTATTTCAATTAATTTTTCTTTTGCCTGGGCTACAGTCTTAAAATCATAAGGGTCAAAATTAGCCAGCTTCTCAGCTAAAGCCATGTCTTCAAGTTCATATGCTGCCCAATTTGCGAAATCATTAGGAAATTCTCCGACTTTTAAATAATATTTAATATGGGACTGATAAAGATGATGAAAAATAACTTTATCTTCAGATTGCTCCAGTATATTTAAAAACTCTTTTAAATTGCTAGCTTTCTGTCCTGTTGGACTCAATAACGCTATAGTATCATAAAATTTAAATATTTTTGTTTTTTCTAACATAGTAAAATTATTTGCAATTAAAATAAATAATTTTTATTAATCTTCCACTTT
>CAYMPQ010000011.1:0-36419 GCA_964392345.1 uncultured Actinomycetota bacterium | reverse complement strand
ATAAAAATTAATTTTTTTGATTTTATAAAAAAGTTTCCAAGCGAGACTGATATTATAAATCTTTACATTGGCATACGATACGATGGTAAAATAGTATGCAATCATTGCGGGTCTGACAGAGTTTCCAGAAGGCTGCATAATCCAAAATTTTTTCAGTGCAACAATTGTAATAACAGCTTTTCAATATTTAAAGGTACAATATTTGAGAATACAACAACAGATTTGAGGAAATGGCTATATGTCGGTACGTGGTTTTTTTTAAATAATATGGCATCTATAAACGCAACAAAGATTCAAGCGGAAATTGATGTAACTTATAAAACAGCCTGGAGAATAGTTAAACAAATAAGGGAGTCTGTTGATGATTTAAAAAATAAAGATTTTTTTAGAGTAGTTGCAGGTACATTATAGGTTTGGCATGTGTATTTTACAAAATGAAATTAGTAAAAATGTGATAAGGAGCTTGTAATGACATTAAAAGAAAAGATGAGGTTGCGTGCAACCAGGACAGCTATTAAGGGTGCGATTAAGGTGCTCCCTAAGATATCAGACGAAAGGTGGCTTTCACTGATAAAGGGCAGAGTATACAAGTTGGAAAAGAAAGAGGAAAGAGATTTTTTGGAAAATCTTCTCATAGGCTTAAAGAAAGCAGCCAAAGATCTGTCTCCAAATGTTACGGAAAAGATAGCAATGAATTTAATTAACAATGCTATGATACAGGGTCAGCCCAAAAGACTCGCATTTGCCAAGAAATATGGTTTTAATCCTCCAAATCATTTAGTGATAAGCCCTACTATGAAATGCAATTTAAAGTGTTATGGCTGTTACGCATGGCAGTACAGCAAGAAAGACGACCTGCCGTACGATGTTTGCAACAGAATAATTGATGAAGCAAATGATATAGGACTTCACTTCTTTGTAATAACAGGCGGGGAGCCAACTGTATGGCCGCAACTTTTTGATTTTTTAGAAAGGCACAATGATTCTTTTTTCCAGATCTATACAAATGGGACATTAATTGATGATGAATTTGCTAAAAAACTTGCTGAATGCGGAAATGCTGTTCCATGCATCAGTATAGAAGGTTTTAAGGAAGAAACCGAAAAGAGGAGAGGGGAAGGCAGCTGGGGAAAAATAATGAGTGCCATGGACGCACTGAAAAAAAACGGAGTTCTTTTTGGTTTTTCAGTAACTGCTACACGGCAAAACAATGAAACTATAGTAAGTGATGAATTTATAGATTTGTTTATAGAAAAAGGCGCTTTTGTAGGCTGGTATTTTAATTATATTCCTATCGGAAGAGAGCCAAACTTAGAATTAATGCCCACGCCTGAGCAAAGAGATTACAGGAGAAAAAGAATATTAGAGATAAGGAAGACTAAAAATATAGTAGTTGCTGATTTTTGGAATGATGGCCCGCTTGTAAACGGGTGCATGGCTGGTGGTAAAAATTATCTTCATATAAATGTAAATGGTGATGTGGAACCATGCGTATTTGTACATTTTGCTGCAGATAATATCAAAGAAAAAAGTCTTATTGATGTTTTGACATCTGATTTCTTTAAGGGATTTAGAAAAAGACAGCCATTTACTGAAAATCATCTTAGACCGTGCAGTATAATTGACAATCCGCATGTTTTAAGGGATATTGTTGCAGAAACAGGTGCGTACCCCACGCATGATGGTGCTGAAACAATTGTTACAAGTCTTGCGAAAGAACTGGATGACTATGCAGACAAGTACAAGGTAATAGCTGATAAAGCATGGGAAGAAGAATATTTACCAAAAGAAAGTGGGGAAGAAAAAACAGGATAAAAATTATATATTGGCAAATATAGACAAAAAAAACATAAGTTAGTATAATTCATTAAGATTTAAGCAATAAAAAAGGAAAAATTTAATTAGAGACAATTTGTCAGATATAAAAATAAAAGTAGAAATCGTCTATTTCTCACCAAATAGCGGACACGAGTCCTGCTAATTTGGTTAATAAGTTAAAAATAGGTAGATGGTTTATACTACCTATTTTTTTATGGTTAAATGTAATCATGAGAGGGTGAGGGTTTATTATTAAAAGAGTTAGAATAAACGAACAGATTAGGGTGCCAAAAGTTAGGCTAATTTCCGATAGTGGTGAGCAAATCGGAATAGTAGAAACAGAAAAAGCTGTTTCCATGGCTTATGAAGCAAACCTTGATTTGGTAGAAATTGCACCAAATGCAAATCCGCCAGTTTGTAAAATTATGGATTATGGAAAATATAAGTATAAATTAGAGATAGCGGAAAAAGAAAACAGGAAAAAGCAATCACAAGTGGTTGTAAAAGAGATCAAGCTGAGACCTAAGATTGATAAAAATGATCTTAATACAAAAAAAAGGCACATAGAAAAATTTTTGAAAAATGGAAACAAAGTAAAAATAACAATTATGTTCAAAGGAAGAGAAATAGTTCATAAGGAAATAGGTGAAAACTTGTTAAACAGTATTATAGAAGAGCTAAAAGATGTGTGTGTGGTTGAGCAGAGGGCAAAATTGGAAGGGCGTAATATGATTACGGTGCTTGGTCCACCGTAGGCTTGCATTGGTTCGCGATAAGATATTGATATCTACATTAATAAGGAAGGATGTGTGATAATGCCCAAAATAAAAACCCATAAAGGGGCTGCCAAAAGATTTAAGGTTACCGGAGGGAAAAAAATTATGAGAGTAAAAGCATATAAAGGTCATATACTTACAAAAAAGAATGCTGACAGAAAAAGAAGATTAAAAAAAAGTGTCGAAGTATCAGCTGCCGATAGAAGAAAAGTTAAAAGACTTTTATGTAAATAAGGAGATGGTGTAATTACAAATGACAAGAATTAAAAAAGGCATAACAAAGAGAAGAAGACATAAAAAAATTTTAAAAGGCGCAAAAGGTTATAGCGGTACCAGAAGCAGAAGTTTTAGAATTGCTAAAGAACAAGCAATGAAATCCTTAAGCTATGCATACAGAGATAGAAAAAATAAAAAAAGAAATTTTAGAAGATTATGGATAGCAAGAATAAATGCAGCTTCAAGGTCTAATGGGCTTTCTTACAATGAATTTATAAATGGTTTAAAGAAAGCAAATGTTGAAATAAACAGGAAGATGCTGTCAGAAATTGCTGTTAATGAGCCGGTAACTTTCAAAAAATTAACGGAGGTTGCGAAAAAACAGGTATCATAAAAATAATGTGTGAAAAAGAAAAAATTGTAGATGGCATAGAACAAAAATTAAATTTAGAGTTAAGTAATTTTTGCAAGGAAGCAGGCTCTGTAAAGAATCTGGAAGAGCTTGATGCAATAAGAACAAAATACTTAGGGAAAAAAAGTTTCATAATGAAAACTGCAAAAAGTATCAGCAGTTTTTCAACGGAACTTAAGCCTGTGGTAGGGAAGCTAACAAATAGTGCAAGAAAAGAAATAGAGTTATTAATAAGCGATAAGGAGAAATATTTTAAGGGTATTGAATTTGATAAAAAGTTAAGAGAAGAAAAAATAGATTTGACACTACCGGGGAGGAAAGTTAGAGCTGGAAGTAAAAATATTATTTCACAGACAATTGAGGATATTGAGGAAATTTTTATTGGGCTGGGTTTTAATATTGCAGAGGGGCCGGATGTTGAAACTGATTACTATAATTTTGAGGCATTAAATACTCCGGTAGATCATCCTGCCAGATCACTTCATGATACTTTTTTTATTTCAAATAATATTTTGCTTAGAACGCATACTTCACCTGTGCAAATAAGATTTATGGAGAAACATAAACCACCCATATACATAATAGTTCCGGGCAAAGTATACAGGAGAGATTATGATGTATCGCATACCCCGATGTTTACTCAAATTGAAGGATTGGTAATTGACAAAAATATTAATTTTGGAAACCTGAAATGGACACTTGAGACTTTTGCCCATAATGTTTTTGGAAAGGAAAGAAAAGTAAGGTTTAGGCCGCACTATTTTCCTTTTACTGAGCCAAGTGCTGAGGTAGATGTTTCGTGCAACATCTGCAATGGGAGCGGGTGCAATGTCTGTTCTGGTTCAGGATGGCTTGAAATTTTAGGTGCAGGAATGGTTGACCCAAATCTTTACTCTTTTGTTGGATATGACACAGAAGAGTTTAGCGGATATGCGTTTGGAATGGGTATTGAGAGAATATGTATGCTAAAATATGGTATAGATGACCTGAGGTTATTTTTTGAAAATGATATACGGTTTATCAGCCAGTTCTAATGCCTTTTACAGATTTAGTCTTTTATTTTTTTGCTTTAAATTCAAAAATATAAGAAATATTTTTATAAGTCTTTACAGTAAAGAAAGGATAATGTAAAGGTTGAAGGTAACATTAAATTGGATTAAAGAATTTATAGACTCTGACAAGCTTGATCCTGAAAATATTGCCGAAATTTTAACTATGAGCGGGACCGAGGTTAAAAAGGTAGAGCATGCAGGAGGAAAATATAAAAATATAGTTATTGGAAGAATAGTAGATTTTTCTCCACACCCGAATGCTGATAAATTATCTGTATGCAAAGTAGATATTGGATCAAAAAAATTAAACATTGTTTGTGGAGCAAAAAATTTTAAGAGTCAAGACATAGTTGTAGTAGCCCTGGCAGGTGCAAATATCTTAAATACCACTATAAGGGAAAATAAAATCAGAGGAGTATTTTCCGAAGGAATGATGTGTTCAGAAATGGAGTTGGGGATATCTCCTGAATCTGAAGGCATAATGATTTTGGATGATAGCTATAGGGTAGGAGAAGATTTTGCAAAATCAGTTGGTTTGGACGACACAGTATTTGATTTAGAAGTTACACCTAACAGGCCTGATTGTTTAAGTGCTATTGGGATTGCGAGAGAATTAAGCTCTTTAGTTAAAGCTGATCTGGTAGTTTTCGGTTATGGTTTTCAAAACGAATTAAACATAAATTCAGATTTTGAAATTGTAATAGAAAATTATACATTGTGCCCAAGGTATTCTGCAAAAATATTTTATGAAATACCCACAGCAAAATCACCTTTGTGGATGAAGAACAGACTTATTTTGTGCGATATAAGGCCCGTAAACTTAATTGTTGATTTAACAAATTACGTTATGTTAGAAACTGGCCAGCCTCTGCACGCTTTTGATAAAGATTTGCTTTATTCTAACAAAATTATAGTAAGAGAGGCTAAAAGCGGTGAAAAAATAAAAACAATCGATGACGATGTTAGAAACTTAAGCGAGGGAATGATAGTAATTGCTGATGAGAAAAAACCGGTTGCAATTGCTGGAATAATGGGAGGAAAAGAAACAGAAATAAATGCTGAAACAAAAAATGTTCTTTTGGAATCAGCAAACTTTAATGGCCCTGCTGTAATGAGAACTTCAAAAAAATTAGGGCTCAGGAGCGAAGCATCCAACAGGTTTGAAAAAAAGTTAGATCCGGAATTGACAGTATTGGCAATAAAGAGATTTGAAGACATATTGCAGAGAATAACAGGCTGTAACATAAAAAAAGGTATCTATGATAGCTTTAAAAAAACATGCAGGCAAAGAAAGGTTAATTTAAGGGTAGCGCATGTAGAAAGGATTTTAGGGACAGAAATTAAAGCAGACTCCATATCAGATATATTAACAGGTCTAAAGATAAACAATGAAATAAAGGGAGATGTTATAGAAGCAGTGGTACCTTCTTTTAGATTTGAAGATTTGGAAAGGGAGATAGATCTGATAGAAGAGGTGGCAAGAATTTATGGCTACAATAAATTTGATTCTATGCCGCCGGTATCAAGTCTGAAGAGAGGCAAATATAATTTTTACCAAAAAACAGTTAAAAATTTAAGGCAATCTTTGTGCAGCATAGGCCTTAATGAAGTTATAAATTATTCTTTTATGAGCGAGGCTTTATTTAAAAAATTTAAGCTAAATTTAGAGAATAAATACAAAGATGCGGTGGAAGTGTTAAACCCGATTACTGAGGACTTCAAGCTGTTGAAAACATCGCTTCTTCCAGCAATGGTAAAAAATGTAAAGAGCAATATAAATTATAATATAAAGGACATTGGCATATTTGAGATCTCAAAGGTATTCAGGAAAAATAAAGATTCAAAAATACCTACAGAGACAAATATGCTTGGCATCATGATTACTGGTGTATCAAATATAAAAAGTTGGGCTGAAGAAGAAAGATATTACGACTACTATGATTTAAAAGGAATTTTAGAATATATACATAATAAGTTCTACCGTAATGGCAATATTAGAATAGCTGAAAAAGAATATAAATTTTTACATCCAAAAATAAGCGGAGACGTGATAATTGATGACGATGTCAATGCAGGAATAATAGGCAGGGTACATCCTGCCATAGTAGAAGATATGGGTATAAAGCAGGGCGTTTACTACCTTGAATTAAATTTAGATAAGTTTATTAAAAATGTCAGCGGCATAAAAAAATATAAGTCAATACCACTTTTCCCTTCCATAGAAATTGATATTGCAGTTGTAGTTGATGAAGATATAAAAAACGAAGACATAGAAAATGAAATAAAAAACAATGGAACTGCACTATTAAAGGAAATAAAATTATTTGATATCTATAGAGGCAAGCAGGTAGAGCCGGGTAAAAAAAGTATGGCATATTCCCTGAGCTTTAGAGAAGAGAACAGGACCTTAAAAGACAGTGAAGTAGAAATAATAATAAAAAGAATTCTGGAAGGACTTGGTAAAAAGTTTAATGCTAAATTAAGGGAGTAACTCCTATTCCAATTCTTGCTGTATGTCACCAGCATCTATCAGTACAAGTGTTCCAAGCGTTGATACATTATTTAAATCAAATTGTTTTGAAGAAGAAACAACAAGTTCTGTTATCGGAACATTGTCAGTATCAACAAGATTGTCTGTATCAAATATTGATACAGTAAAACCAAGCAAATCCTCATCCTGCGGAGTATAGTTTAAAAAGTTATACCATGGAATACTTGCCTCAATTATGTAACCATTAGCAAGCTTTGTTGATGCCATGCTTACACCATTAGGCGGGGAATTGTAAGGCCAATTAATAAAAGATTCAGGCAAAATATTGGAAAAATTTCCAGGTGAAAAATCAATTCGGTAATCATCGCTATTGTAAAAAGGTATCTGCATGTCTTCTTCCAGGTCAGTGTCAAATACCATTACAATACTGTCTCCCTTGTTTATCTGGTTTCCAGTAAATGGCTGGTTAAACACATCATCTACTACTTGAATTGCAAAGTAAAAGTTATCAGCATCCCAGCAGGAATAAAAAGTCCCGGATATATCTGTATGGGTTGTATAGTGCTCTTTTAAAATAGTAGGATTGAAATTTGAGAATTTTTCAAAATTTTCCCATTCCTGGATGCTTCCGTCTATAAGAGGAGGTATGTAACATTTATAAGAAAATATTGGAATTCCCTGAGGAATACAATTTTGAGATCTATATTGAGATTGGCTAAGTATCTTATTTTTCTTTTCTTCAACATTTGTGCTCATAACAGTAGTGGTGCTGTCTTCTTCTGCATATTCAACCAAAAAATCAACCTTATTAGAGGTTGATACAAGATTGCTATTTTCGTCAAACACACTGGCCACTATCTCATATTCCCCGGACACATTTGGATTCCAGTTAAATTTGTAAGGCGGAGAATTAAGAGCCTGTATTTCTTCATCGTTAATAAATACTTTTACAATATATCCAAGGTTTTCAATTTCTTTTGCTTTTATTTCTACAGGAACAGCTTCGTTTTGATTAACAAAGTTAAAAATTTCATTGTTTGATGGAGATGTTATAAAAATTGTGTACTCTTTTTTGGATTCTGTTTCAGCTGTGGTTGATGAGAAAAAATTAAGAGGCAGTCTTTCTCTCATTAATAAGAAAAAAGTTAATGACAATATCAAAATAATAGCAAATACAATAAATGGGAATTTATCAAGGAAAGGTATGTATTTATTATTTTTTCTCATTCTTTTTGTTTTTTCCTTTCTTCTATCAATTCTTCAGCTAAATTTGACGGAATTTCGCAGTAATGTGAAAATTTTTGTTTAAATGTTCCCCTGCCTTGAGTTATTGACCTTAAGTCTACTGAATAATTAAATGTCTCTGATTGTGGAACTGTTGCTTTTATAACCTGCTCATTGTTATTTGAAGGAGTAATAGTTATTATTTTTCCCCTCTTTGAATTTATATCTCCAATAATATCTCCCATATATTTTTCAGGGACTGTTACTTCAAGCTCCATTATTGGTTCCAATATATAGGGGGAAGCATCCTGCATACCTTTTTTAAATGCCATTGAAGCGGCAATTTTAAAAGCCATTTCTGACGAGTCTACGCTATGGTATGATCCATCATATAAATTTACAGATACATCTACAACAGGATATCCTGCCAGCACGCCGCTGCCCAATGCCTCTCTTATCCCTTTTTCTACTCCCGGGATGTAACCTTTTGGGATTGACCCTCCAAATATGGAATTTTCAAATTTAAAACCTTCCCCACTGCTTAAGGGTTTTAGCTCAATTAAAACATGTCCATACTGGCCCCTGCCGCCTGATTGTTTTTTATACTTATATTCAGTTTTTACACTTTTCTTTATTGTTTCCTTGTATGCAACATCAGGAGTTAACAGATCTACAGCTACATCAAATTTTTCCTTTAAGCTTTCCTTAATTATTGACAGGTGAAGATCGCCCATTCCACAAATTATGTTTTGATGAGTTTCTAAATTTAATTCCTTTGTTATGGTTGGGTCATCTTCTACTAATTTAGATAAGCTGTTGCTAATTTTTTCTTCATCCCCCTTTCCAACAGGAACGATAGCCTTTGGCAATGTCGGAGAAGGATATTTTGTTTTTTCCATTTTTAGAGGTTTGTCTATTGACGAGATTGTGTCATCGTTTGAAATATCTACAATTTTTGAAACTGCCACTATGTCGCCACATGAAGCTTCCTGAACTTCTGTTTGATTTTTGCTCTGCAGTTTAAATATATTAGCGAACTTGTATGCTTTTTGCGTACTTGATATATAATAGTTTTTGTTTACATTAATTTTGCCAGAAAAAATTCTAAAGATAGACAATTTCCCTATATAAGGGTCAGTCATATTTTTAAAAACATATGCGAGAACAGGGCCATCTTCTGAAGGTTTGATCTCTATTTCTTTTTTTTCATTTACATCTTCTACTTTTAAGGGTTCTGTTTCAAGAGGAGAAGGGAGAAGACTGTTTATGTAATCCATTATAATATCTATTCCTATATTTTTGGCTGAAGAAGCAGCAAATACCGGAATCACTTTTCTTTCCAGCACAGCCTTTTTAAAAACATCATTTATGCTTTTGGCATCTATTTCTTCACCCTCTAAATATTTATTTAGCAAGTTGTCATCTGTCTCTACAATAGATTCAATCAGTTCATCATGACGTTTCTGAATCTGTTCTTTTACTTTATCATCTATAGCTGTCTTGACAGCATGTGGAGAATCTTTTTTATAGCTAAATGATTGATTTTGGAGCAGGTCAATTATATTTGAAAAATTTTTCCCTGTTTGCGTCGGAATTGTTATTGGAACAAGATTTGAGTTAAAATTATTCTTTATTTCATCAATAGTTTTAAAATAATCAATATTTTCCTGATCTAATTTATTGATGATACAAAATACAGGCATGCAATTTTGATTTAAATTTTCAATTATTATGTCCGTGACTGATTGTATCCCTGATTTAGGGTCAACTACCAGAAGCGCACTATCTATAACTTTAATGGTTGATAAAATCTGACCTATAAAATCTGCATATCCGGGAGAGTCAACAAGGTTTATTTGAAAATTTTTCCATTTATAATTAAGCATGCTTGAATTTATGCTAAAACCCCTTTTAGTCTCCAGCGGACTAAAGTCTGAAACAGTACTTTTTGACTCAATTTTCCCAAGTCTGTCGATTGTGCCAGAATTAAAAAGGAAACATTCTGCCAATGATGTTTTACCGGTACTGTTGTCAGAAAGAAGACCCAGAACTTTTTTGTTGGAACAACTATCAATCATTAATTTCCTCCCAAATATAACTAAATAATATTTAACTACATTAAGCTTAAAAGTGTTAGGATATAATGAGAAATATACCACAAAAATATTTTTGTGTAAAAGCAATTAGCCAGCTAACCAGCAGTATGAAGCGTATCAGTCACTTCAATCATGTAATATATTTTTGATGCAAGCTATATGTTATAATTTAATCTATCAAATTTTTAGTTTTGCATTATATTTTTGTTTTAAAACTTAACCAGAGAAAGGGGTAATTTATGTTTATTGGGACTATTCTAATTGCAGTTATAGGAGTGATAGTGATACTGCTGTTAACAGGAGTGGGATTGTATAACTCTATAGTATCTTTGAGAAACAAAGCCAATAATGCCTGGCATCAGATTGATGTGCAGCTGAGGAAGAGATATGATTTAATACCAAATTTAGTTGAGACTGTAAAGGGGTACGCAGCTCATGAAAAAGAAACACTGCAAAGTGTTGTAAGCGCAAGAAATTTTGGCATAAATGCCAAATCAGTTAGCGAACAGGCAAAGGCTGAAAATCAGATAACAAGTACGCTAAGATCTTTATTTGCAGTTTCTGAAAGATACCCCAATCTCAAAGCTGATCAGCACTTCCTGAAACTTATGGAACAATTAAACGGAATAGAGAGCAACATTGCATATGCCAGACAATTTTACAATGATATGGTTATGAAATTTAACACAAGGATTCAAACTTTTCCCGGAAATATAGTTGCTAAAATGTTTAAATTTACCGGCAAAGATTACTTTGAGATTGAAGACAAATCAGTAAGGGAGCCAGTTAAGGTAAGCTTTTAGAAGAGCAATAAATTATAAAAAAATTATATGCAATGTCAAATATAATTTCTGCTGATATTAAAATATAAAATATTAGTAGTATAATTGTAAAATGGCTGTACTGATAAAATGCTTTGCTTGCTGCAGGCGCTGTAACATTTAACTAAGGTGTGTTGATGTAATAATGTATGAAAATATTACTAAAAATAAGTTAAAAACTGCTTTTATAATGATAGGGTTTTTACTGTTTATCAGTGTCATCGGATATGTAGTCGGCATGTATATTGATTTGCAATATGGCATAAGCAGGGGCTACTCTTTTATATTTATGATTTTTGCGTTAATATTGGCTGTTGTATTGAGCTTTGCAAGTTATTTTAACAGTGACAGGATTGTTTTGCGCATGTCAAAAGCTGTTCCAATGTCACGGGAAAAAAACCCAAGGATATATTATATGGTAGAGGGGCTTTCAATTGCTGCTGGAATTCCAATGCCCAAGATTTATGTTATTGGAAATAAAGGCATGAATGCATTTGCTACTGGAAGAAATCCTGAAAATAGTGTTATAGTACTTACCGAAGGAATTATTGATAATTTAAATGATAGCGAGCTAAAAGGGGTAATTGCTCATGAATTATCACACATAAAAAATTATGATATCTTGCTTGGGACAATAGTAGTGGTTATGGTTGGGATGATAACAATAATAAGTAATATTATTTTAAGGAGCTTTATGTTTAGAGGGGGAAAAAGCAGATCAAACAAAAGCGGAGGCGGAGTATTGTCATTGATTTTACTTGCATTAGGACTTATTCTTATAATATTATCTCCAATTGTTGCAACTATAATAAAGCTTGCAATAAATAGAAGCAGGGAATTTTTAGCAGATGCAAATGGTGCGCTTATTACAAGGTATCCTGCAGGCCTGTCAAATGCTCTCAGGAAAATAGCTGCCTGCAGTGAAGTAGAAACAGCAAACAATGCAACTGCTCACTTATTTATTGCAAACCCATATGGGAAAAAATCAAAAGTTATGTTTAAAAATTTATTCAATACCCATCCTCCTGTAGAGGAAAGAATAAAAAGGCTCGATGAAATGGCTTTAGGGGTGGGAGTAAATAATTAGGAGGTGTTATATAAAAGGTGAAGAAAGGTACAATAAAAGTTAAGACAGGGCTTGCTGAAATGTTAAAAGGCGGAGTAATAATGGATGTGACAAATGTAAAGCAGGCAAAAATAGCAGAAGAGGCCGGTGCTGTTTCGGTAATGGCGCTTGAGAGGATTCCTGCTGATATAAGAACAGCCGGGGGAGTAGCCAGAATGACTGACCCAGAAATTATAATAAGTATTATGGAGGCAGTATCTATTCCGGTTATGGCAAAAGTAAGAATAGGACATTTTGGAGAAGCACAGATACTTGAGGCAATTGGAATAGACTATATTGATGAGAGCGAAGTATTAACGCCTGCAGATGAAAAATTTCATATAAATAAGTGGAATTTTAAAGTTCCTTTTGTTTGCGGAGCAACTAATTTAGGGGAAGCGCTTAGAAGAATTGGAGAAGGTGCTGCAATGACAAGAACCAAGGGGGAAGCAGGAACAGGAAATGTTGTAGAAGCTGTAAAACACATGAGAAGCATCAGAGACGGAATAAATAAAATTGCAGCTCTTCCTGAAGAAGAACTCATGACGGCAGCTAAAGAACTTGGCGCTCCGTATGATTTGGTTGTGTATGTGCATGACAACAAAAAACTGCCTGTAGTTAATTTCTCAGCAGGTGGAATAGCTACTCCTGCGGATGCTGCCATGATAATGCAGCTTGGCGCAGATGGTATCTTTGTAGGTTCTGGAATTTTTAAATCTGAAAATCCTATGAAAATGGCTAAAGCTATAGTTGAAGCTACTACTCATTACAATGACCCGGATTTGCTTGCAAAAGTATCAAGAGGTTTGGGCGATGCAATGCCTGGTATAGAGATGTCAAAAATTTCAAAAGAAGAAATGCTTTCTATCAGGGGATGGTAAAATAAATAAATGGAAATAAAAGTTGGAGTGCTTGCTCTTCAGGGGGCATTCAGGGAGCATGTAAATGCAATTAGAAAATGTGGCGTTTATGCAAAAGAGATTAAACTTCCGGAACAGATTGTTTTCATGGATGGGCTCATTATCCCCGGTGGCGAAAGTACGACTATAAATAAGCTCCTGAAAAAATATGGATTTAAAACATATTTAGATAATTTTTATAAAAAAGGCAAGCCAATATTTGGAACATGTGCAGGTTTGATTATCCTGTCAAATGGCATTAAAGGAGAAAATGCAGGACTTGGATATATAGACATAACTGTAGAAAGAAATGCTTATGGCAGACAAATAGATAGCTTTGAAGAATCTGTAGATTTAGATTTAAATTATAATTTAAATGGAAAAAATTTTAATGCCGTCTTTATAAGGGCTCCGATGATTTTAAAGGCAGGAGGAAATGTAAAAATACTGGGGAAATTAAATGGCAGCATAATAATGGCAAGAGAAAATAATATCCTTGTCAGTGTTTTTCATCCTGAGTTGGAAGATGACATAAAAGTCCATCAGTATTTTATAGAGATGATAAAAGAATTCAAGAAGAAGGGGGATTAATATGTCGGGTCACTCAAAATGGCATTCCATTAAGCATAAAAAAGCAAAAGAGGATGCAAAAAGAGGCAACATGTTTGGAAAACTCAGCAGGAATATTATGGTAGCTGCCAGGGAAGGCGGAAGCGGGGATCCCAACAGCAACATAGCGCTTGCCAATGCAGTTGCAAAGGCAAAAGAATATAATATGCCGCAGGACAATATTGAAAGGGCAATTAAGCATGGGACAGGCGAGATGGAGGGTGCAAAATACGAAAGGATATTATATGAAGGCTATGGTCCAGGCGGAATAGCTATTATGGTAGAGGTAATGACAGAAAATAAAAACAGAACTGCATCTGACATAAGAAATATTTTCAGCAGAAACAACGGAAATCTTGGTGAGACAGGATGTGTCGGGTGGTTATTTGAAAGAAAAGGTATAATATTAATAGACAAAAATGAAGTTTCTGATGAAGATGAGTTTATGCTTGGTGTTATTGACGCAGGAGCAGAAGACATTGAAGAGGAAGGCTCTTTCTACGAGATCAAGGCAGAGCCGCCTAACCTTATGAAAGTTAAAGAAAATCTTGAAAAAAATAATTTTAAAATAAAATCTACCGAAATTGCCTTTGTCCCAAAATCAACTGTTGAATTATCAAAAGAGGATGCAACAAAGGCTTTAAAACTTATTAATTTTTTGGACGAACACGATGATGTGCAGAGCGTATATTCAAATCTTGAAATTTCAGACGAAATTTTGAATGAAACATGATATTTGTAAAAAATGGAAAAAACTAAAACAAGAATAATGGGGATAGATCCGGGATTGGCAACAACAGGTGTGGCAATATTGGATGTAATGGGAAGCAGCTACAATCCAGTATACTGCAACTGTATTATAACAAAAAAAAATAAACCAATCTGTGAAAGATTAAATAAAATTTATACTTCAATAAATGAATTAGTTTTAAAATATTCCCCTACCTGTATTGCAATTGAAGAAATATTTTTTAGCGCAAATGTTAAAAGCGCTATAAATGTCGGGCAGGCTCGCGGTGTTTCTATTATAGCTGGAAGCATAAATAATCTTGAGATATGCGAATATACGCCGCTTCAAGTAAAGCAAGCTGTTGTTGGATATGGAAGGGCAACAAAAAAACAAATACAATATATGGTAAAAGTAATATTGGGGTTGAGGGGTTGCATGGAAAATAATTTTCTCTCTGAAAAAGATGATGCATGGGATGCAATGGCAATTGCCATATGCCATGCTAACAGCAGCAGATTTCAGAGTAAAGCAGCTAAAGTCTTAACAGAGCAGGAGTCTTAAATGATTGCCAGAATAAGCGGTAAAATAATAAAGAAAATGCTATCCAGCGTGATAATACAAACAGGCGGGATAGGGTTCGAAATACTTATTTCCGGCAGAACCTTTGAAAAGCTTCCAGATGCAGGCAAAGATGTTGAACTTGATATATATACGCATGTTAGAGAAGATGAATTAAAATTAGTTGGTTTTTTTACATCAAAGGAAAAAGAACTTTTTTTAAAACTACTTAATATATCTGGAATATCAATAAAAATTGCTTTAAGCGCTTTTTCCATATATGGCGCAGATGAATTAAAAAATATAATTGTAAACAGGGAAGTCGATTTAATAAAAAGAATACCGGGTATTGGCAAAAAACTTGCCGAGAGGGTAATTCTTGAACTTAGAGAAAAATTAAGCGAAGAGGTATTTGAGGGCATAGGACCAGAGCACCATCTTGTGGAAGATGAAAAAATACATGATGTGAGGAAGGCTTTAAAGACTCTTGGGTACAATTTTAAAGAAATTAATAAAGCGATGTCAAAAATAGACGCAAAAAATGCTAAAGATATGAAAACCGAGGATATTTTAAGGTTTGTCTTAAGGGAGGTATAAATTATTACTAAAAATAACGGCAACAGCAATAACGAAGGCAGTGATGTAAGTCCTAAATATAAAAAAGAAGATATTGAACTTGACAGGAGTCTTCGCCCAAAGAATTTATCAGACTTTATAGGGCAGAAAAAAATAATGGAAAATCTTTTAGTTTTTATAAGCTCTGCCAAAAAAAGAGGCGAGCCCCTGGACCATGTAATACTGTCGGGACCGCCGGGGATCGGCAAAACCTGCCTGGCAGAGATAATATCCAATGAATTAGGCGTAAATTTTAAAATAACCTCAGGGCCAGCAATAGAACGAGCTGGCGATCTGGCAGCAATTTTGACAAATTTAGAGAAATTTGATGTTTTGTTTATTGATGAGATACACAGGTTAAACAGGACAGTTGAGGAAACATTATATCCGGTTATGGAAGATTATAAGCTGGACATAATAATAGGCAAGGGCCCATCTGCAAAATCAATTAGAATTGATATTTCTCCTTTTACCATTATAGGCGCCACTACGAGAATCGGCCTCATAGCATCACCGCTGAGGGATAGATTTGGTGTAAATTTGAGGCTTGATTACTACAAAGAGGAAAACATTACTAAAATAATACAGAGATCTGCAAGAATAATGGGGTTTGAAATATCGGAAGACGGCGCGGCAGCAATTGCAAAGAGGAGCAGGGGCACCCCCAGGATAGCAAACAGGCTTTTGAGAAGAGTAAGAGATTATGCATATATAAACAGTGATGGCAAAATAGATGAGAAAATAGCAGAGAATGCTTTAACAAAACTTGATATAGATAAACTTGGATTGGATATTGTTGACAAGAAGATACTTGATACTATTATTAATAAATTTAATGGCGGCCCTGTAGGGGTTGGAACTATTGCAGTGTCCATAGGCGAGGAAACCAATACTGTTGAAGATGTATACGAACCATACCTGCTGCAGTTAGGTTTTATTAAGAGAACACAAAAGGGAAGAGTAGCCACAAGTTTAGGATTTAAACATTTAGGGGTTCAAAAAGATAACAGCCAGAAGCTTTTTTAAGTTAAAGATTTTATTTTTTTTGCATGTCAGGTGCTTTATTATGAAACTTAATCTTTTTGATTACAATCTTCCTGAAAAATATATTGCTCAAAAACCATTGCCACAAAGAGACAAATCAAAATTACTAATACTGGACAAAAAATCCGGGGCCATAAAACATGATATATTTTTAAATCTTCCGGGCTATGTAAATAGTAAAGACATACTTGTAGTCAATGAAAGCAAGGTTGCAAAATGCAGGCTGTTTGGAAAAAAGGAAGAAACTGGAGCTAAAATTGAATGTTTTGTCTTAAACAGGGTAAAAGATAATCGATATCTCGCATTGTTAAAGCCTTCAAAGAGGCTTAAAGTTTCCAGTAAGGTTTTTGTGGAAGATTACTGTTTTGTGGTTAAATCAAAATTAGATTACGGCAAAGCCATAATAGAATTTAATGCTCCGCCGGATGTAATTTTTGAGAAATTTGGTAAAATACCGCTTCCGCCATATATAAAAAATGATGACATTGATGAGTCATGTTATCAGACAATATATGCAAAAGAAGACGGGTCAGCAGCATCTCCTACAGCAGGTCTCCATTTTACTAAAAATTTAATCAGCAGGTTAAAGGCTAAAGGGGTAAAATTTGCAAAAGTAAGGCTGGATATAGGGCTCGATACTTTTAGGCCAGTGGTAGAAGAGGAGATTAAAGATCATAAGATGCACAGCGAATATTACAGCATATCAAAGCTGGAGGCAGAAAAGATAAACAGTGCTAAAAAAAATGGCGGCAGAGTAATTGCCGTTGGAACGACATCTACAAGAGTGCTTGAGACTGTAATATCAAAAAATGGTATAATAACAAAAGATAGCGGACTGACAGATTTGTACATATACCCGGGGTATAAATTTAAAATTGTAGATTGCATGATAACTAATTTTCATATTCCAAAATCTACGCTTCTCATTATGGTAAGTGCCTTTGCAGAAAGAAAGAATATTTTAAATGCTTACAGTGAAGCTAAAAGGAATGGTTACAGGTTTTACAGTTTTGGAGATTGCATGATGATTGTTTAAGCATTAGATAAGATAAAAAAATGCGGGAACTAAAAAATATTTGTAAAACTATAGGTGAAGAAAAAATTAAAAATCAGTGAATTTTTTCAGAGTTTTAAAAAAAGATAGCAAAACATCTGCAAGGGTTGGCAGGCTAACTACTGGCAGAAATATTGTGAGTACGCCTGTTTTTATGCCTGTTGGAACCAAAGGTACGGTTAAGGCTGTTACATCTGAACAATTATATGAAATGGGATGCGGCATTATACTCGGAAACTTATACCACCTGTATCTTCAGCCGGGTATTGAAGTCATAGAAGAAGCAGGAGGACTTCACAAGTTTATAAACTGGAAAAAAAGCATACTTACAGACAGTGGTGGATTCCAGGTCTTTAGCCTTGATAAGATAAGAAAAGTTGTTGAAGATGGAGTAGAATTCAAGTCTATTATTGATGGTTCCTGTCACTTCTTTAGTCCTGCAAATGTTATTGAAATGCAAACAAAAATCGGCTCGGACATAATGATGGTTTTGGATGAATGCATACCGTTTAGCGCAGACTACAGATATGTCATGGAAGCTGCAAGAAGAACTTTAAAGTGGGCTGAAATATCCCTGAAAGCAAAGCGCGCCATAAATTCAAAAAAAGAATCCAAAATATTTGGGATAGTGCAGGGTGGATTTAGCAGAAATATAAGAAAATTTTGCGCAGAGTCTATTTCTGAAATGGAGTTTGACGGTATTGCAATAGGAGGTCTGAGCGTAGGGGAAGAGAGGTCCCAGACTATTGATATTTTAAATTATACAGTAAATTATGTAGACAGGAGCAAGCCGGTATATTTTATGGGACTGGGCGACCCTGTCGGAATCATAGACGCAATTAGCGCAGGGATTGATATGTTTGATTGTGTTATGCCAACAAGAATTTCAAGAAACGGAAGTGTTTTTTCATCTGAAGGAAAAATCAATATTAAAAATAAAAAATATACAAAAGATTTTACTCCTCTGGATAAAAAATGCAGCTGCTACACATGCAGAAATTACACAAAGTCTTACTTAAAACATTTATATAAAAGTAAAGAAATTCTCTCAAGCATATTGCTTACAATCCATAATCTTCATTTTTTGCATAACTTAATAAATGAAGCAAGAAATGCAATCATAGAGAATAATTTTTCAAATTTTAGAGAAGAATTTAAAAAAAGTTATGCCGCGAATCAACAATAATGTAAAAAATAAAATTAATCATTTGCAAATTTCCTAAAAATGTTAATAATAGTAATATTTGGTACTCAAAAACTTAAATTATTTAAAAAGAAGAATTTGTAAGGAGGACTTATGAAAATAACAAAAAAATTTATTGCCATACTAATGATAAGTATCTTATCTATGGGCATGGCAATACTTGCAATTGGGTGTTACCCACTGATGCCGGCAGGAGAGACAGAAGAAGGCGGAACAGCTGTAGCCGAAGGAGCTGAAGCCGGAATTTCAGGAATGCTTGCACAATATGGAACATGGGTATGGCTAATAGTCTTAGGAGCAGCATTTTATTTTCTTTTGATAAGGCCACAAAGGCAGAAAACAAAAAAAACACAGGACCTTTTGACAAGCATACAAAGGGGAGACGAAGTAGTAACGATCGGCGGACTCTATGGGAGAGTAAAGGATATCAGGGATGATGTCATGACCATCACTATCGCCAGCGGTGTGGATATAAAAGTTTCTAAGGGTGCTGTATCTAAAAAAATAAGTGGTACACCATAAAAAAATATGCGTAATAAGAAACTTCATACAGCAGTTATTGTAATATTTTTAGCAATAATTGCGGTTTGCCTATACTATATTTGTATTAAGAATACAATTGATTCTTCAATTGAATTAGGCCTTGACCTTAAGGGCGGAACACAAATTATTCTAAAGCCTGTTAATGTAGGCGAAGAAAAAATAACACCGGAATCACTTGATAAAGCCAAGCTTATAATAATGGACAGGATAGATAAGCTTGGCATATCCGAACCTTTGGTCACAAGGGATTATTCTGATAACATTATAATACAACTCCCGGGGGTAGATGACCCCAATAGAGCTTTAGAAATAATCGGAAAGACTGCCCAGTTGGAATTTAGGGTTCTATCCGGATATTTTGTTTCACAGGAAGGGATTGTGCCGATAAATTCTGATTCAGGGCAACTGTATATTGATGCTGGAGAAAAAGAAATATTTTTAACTGATCCAAGCACTGGAGGAGCTTTTGGGGAGCTGGCAGCCGATCCTGAAACAGGTGAGCTGCTGCTGGCAGGAATTGTTGGCGGAGAAGAAAAAATATTAGGAAAGTTAACAAATAATCCTGAAACAGGTGAGCTGCTGCTGGCAGGAATTGAAACAGGAGAAATTATAGGAGAGATACTTACAAACTCCAGAACAGGCGGGGCATCACTGGTAGGGCCTGTACTTATGACTGGAGATAAATTGTCAAAGGCAATGGCAGGATATGACGGCAGCGGAAGAATAATTGTGTCAATGAGCTTTACATCTGAGGGCCAAAAAATATTTGAAGAGATAACTTCAGAAAATATAGGCGAGCAGCTTGCAATTGTACTGGATGATGAGATAAAGTCTGCTCCTGTAATAAGGACTGCTATTTCAGGAGATGCTGTAATAGAGGGTATTGACAGTTTGGACGAGGCAAAAGATATCGCGCTGGTCCTTCAAACAGGCGCTCTTCCCGTAAGCTTAAAAATTGAAGAAAGCAGTACTGTTGGACCTACGCTTGGAAAAGATGCTTTAACAAAGGGTTTGTATGCAGGAATAATCGGGTTTGTTCTTATAATGCTATTTATGCTTGCTTATTACAGGGGTTTAGGTTTTGTTTCTGTAATTGGCCTGGTTATATACATATTAATTTTCTGGGGAATAATTTCAGGGATTGGAGCAGCTCTTACACTGCCGGGAATTGCTGGGATAATACTAACCATTGGTATGGCAGTGGATGCTAATGTGATTATATATGAAAGAATAAAAGAAGAAGTAAAAAAAGGCAAGTCTGTTCGTATTTCCATAAATGAAGGTTTTAAGAATGGAACCAGGACCATAATTGATGCAAACGTAACAACTCTTATAACTTCTGCAGCATTATACAGATTTGGAACAGGGCCCATTAGGGGATTTGCTGTTACTTTAAGTTTAGGAATAATAATAAGTATGATGACAAGTTTAATTCTTATAAGATCTATTTTATTTTTGATAGCCGGAAACGAGAAATTAGCAACTCCTGGATTTTTGGGCGTTAGAAGGAAAGGGAGCAGCATTTGAAAACTGGGAGTTTTAATTTTGATTTTGTTGGGAAAAGAAAAATGTGGTTTATAATTTCAGCAGTAGTTATACTTGTTGGAATTACAGGGTATTTTATCCAGGGCGGGTTTAATTTAGGAATTGATTTCTTAGGCGGCTCTCTTATGGAAGTTGAGTTTACAAGAGATGTAAATGTATCTGAGATTAGAGAGGTTATGGAAGATATAGGCTTTGGAAACACTATACTTCAGAAAACAGCTGATGATAGGTTTATAGTAAGAACAATCCCAATTGATATCAAAACGAAAAATATGATTTTAGAATCGCTGGACAAAGAGATAGGCATAAACAGGCCGCCTGTTCAGGATAGAAGCGTGTTTCCGGGCTTTGGCCGCCAAATTGCAAAATATGCGCTAATAGCTATTGGAATTAGCATACTTGGAATTTTAATATATGTGTGGATCAGGTTTGAATTTAGATTTGGAGCTACTGCAATTGTAGCTTTGGTACACGACGTTTTGGTAACACTTGGCGTATATGCTATCTCAAATCGTGAAATTAATACAGCAACTATTGCAGCAATTTTAACCATATTGGGCTATTCATTAAATGACACAATAGTTGTATTTGACAGGATAAGAGAAAATACTCCAGCAGCAAGAAAATTAGGATATAGCCAGATTGTAAACGATTCTGTAAATAAGACTCTTACAAGGTCTATTAATACTTCTGTTACTACATTGTTTCCTGTAATCCTGCTTCTTACATTAGGAAGCCCTGCGCTGAAGGATTTTGCGTTTGCTTTGGCCATAGGAATAATATCAGGAACTTACTCCTCCATATTTTTTGCGAGTCCCATACTGGTAGCGTGGAACAACAAGTTTCCAAGATATAAAAAATAATTATGACAAAAATTCCAGAAAATTGGAAACACAGGGTAAGCAAAGAAACTGATAAAAAAATATTTTCAAAATTTAAATACAGCGCTATATTAGCTAAAATTCTTGCAGACAGGGGTATTACTACAGAAGAAGAAATAGATGCTTTTTTAAAGCCTTCTCTAAAATATTTACATGATCCTAAATTACTTTCTAACATAGATAAAGGCATAGACAGAATAAAGAATGCTGTTTCAAACAATGAGAATATACTGATTTTTGGTGATTATGATGCTGATGGCATTATAAGTTCTGTTATTGCTTATAATTTTCTAAAAAAATTGTCTTTAAACGTTGATATATACATACCAGACAGGTTTAAAGACGGGTATGATATAAATTTAAGTTTTATAAAAAAAATTTCCAAAAAGAAATATTATAACTTAATAATTTGTGTGGATTGCGGGACAAACAGCAAAGAGGTTGAGCAATTTATAGACAGCAGCAGGTCTGATATAGATATCATAGTTTGCGATCATCACCAACCTTCAAAAATTGATTCAAGCAGGAAAAAAAGCTGCAAGGAAGAAATAAAAAAATATATTATTATTAATCCCAAACTAAAAAATTCTAATTATCCATTCAAGCATTTAAGCGGAGCCGGGGTTACTTTTAAATTTATAACAGCTGTGCTCAGAGAACTGGATGAAGGGCTCAAGAAGAGATTTAAAAAAGATTACCTTACAAAACTTTTAGATATCGTAGCGATATCAACAATTGCAGACATAATGCCTCTTGTAGGTGAAAACAGGATAATTGTAAAAAAAGGCCTTGAGTTGCTTAAGGAAACAGAAAACAAGGGGTTAAAAAAAATGTTGGAAACAGTACTTTCAAATAAACAGGAAGTAGATGTTTACGATGTGGGATTTATAATTGCACCACGCCTTAATGCTGCCGGAAGAATTAAAAGTGCCAAAGAGAGTCTGGATCTTTTAAAAGGTGATGACGGCGTAGATTTAGAAAAATTAGTAGAGGATTTAAATTCTTTTAATAATAAGAGGCAGAATTTACAAAGAAGCATACTGGAGGAAATAACAGGCAAGAACGATTTTTCGTATATTGCAAGCAAACAAAAAATTTTTATAGATAAATCAAAAAGATGGAATGAAGGAGTACTGGGTATAGCAGCTTCAAGTCTGGCAAGCAAGTACAATATTCCTATAATATTGTTTAAGGAAGAGGGAAGCAGGCTAAAAGGTTCAGGAAGGAGCATGGAAAAATTTAATCTTTACGAAAATTTATTTTCAGTGAGGAATCTTTTTGAAAAATTTGGGGGGCATGAACAGGCTTGCGGAATTACTATGGTTAAGTCTAATTTTGAGCGTTTTAAAGAAGAGATGCTCAAAATAGCCAGCAAAAAATTGAAGAAAATTGATGTTGAAAAAAATTACTATTATGATTCTAAAATAACTTTTAAGGATTTAAAAGGCAGCCTTATAAAAGAAATCAGACTTCTCAAGCCTTTTGGATCTGGCAACCCAAAACCTGCCTTTGTTACCAGTGATTGCGAAATTATGGATGTAAGCTACACCAGCAACGAGAAGCATGCGAAGTTGAGGCTAAAAAATAATAACACTGTGTTTGAAGCTGTAATGTTTAATATAAATGAAAATAAAAAAAAGATATTATATCTAAGAGAGCAGGTAAGCATACTTTACAATATTATTGAAAATTCATGGGGTGGCAGGAAAACGGACCAATTAGTGATTTTAGATATATTTCAGCAAATTTAAAAATTGTTTTATAATATATATTAACATGAAATCAACATCTAATAAAATTGACAGTAAAAAATTAAACAAAGACGCAAAATTAGCCAGGGCAGACACTGATATAATTTTTACAAAGCTAATTAAAAAGATTAAGGCCTATACCCCAAATGTTGATGAAGAATTACTTACAAGAGCCTATCTGACTGCAAAGGAATATCATGGAAATCAGCTTAGAAAATCAGGAGAACCTTTTGTAATACATCCATTGGGAGTCGCAAATATTTTAGCTGAAATAGGATTGGATCAAACATCAATAGTAGCAGCAATACTCCATGATCTGGTAGAAGATACAGAACTTAGTTTGGAAAATATTAAAAAGGAATTTGGTGAAGAGACTGCCAAAATAATAAACGGAGTTACAAAGCTGGATAAAATTATCTTTCACAATAAAGAAGAGAGGCAAGTTGAGAATTTAAGAAAGATAATAATTGCCATGTCAGAGGATATAAGGATTATACTTGTAAAGTTAGCTGACAGGCTCCACAATATGAGAACTCTGTCTTCGCTAAGCAATGAAAAAAGACGGATCAATGCAGTGGAAACACTGGAGGTTTACGCACCTATTGCTCACCGCCTTGGAATGTTTAAAATAAAATCAGAATTAGAGGACCTAAGCTTTAAATATTTATATCCAAAAGAATATACAAAGATTAAAGATATGGTTACAGATAAAGTAGCGGAGAGAAAAGCATTAATAGATGAAGCTATGGAAACCGTACGCAAAAAATTAAAAGAGACCGGTATACCTGCTGAGATAAATGGGAGGGCAAAAAGTTATTACAGCATATACAATAAGATCACCAAACAAAACAGGAAATTTGAAGATATCTATGACCTGATAGCTATCAGAGTTATTGTAAACGATATAAAAAGCTGCTACGAAGTTTTAGGCATAATTCATTACATATGGAAACCTGTTCCGGGAAAATTCAAAGACTATATAGCAAATCCTAAGTTTAATATGTACAGAGCGCTTCACACGATAGTTATAGGCAATAAGGGTAAACCTATTGAAATACAGATAAGAACTTTTGAAATGCACAAAATTGCAGAATACGGCATAGCAGCGCATTATAAATATAAAGAAGGCAACCTGAAAACAAGTGATTTTGACAAAAGAATTGCATGGATCAGACAGGTCTTGGATTGGCAGAGAGAATTAAAGGACCCTCGTGACTACATGGAATCGCTTAAATTAGATTTATTTGAAGAAGAAGTATTTGTATTTACACCAAAGGGCAGGGTGATTGATTTGCCAAGAGGTTCTACTCCAATCGATTTTGCCTATCAGATACATACTGATGTCGGACATAATTGTATAGGAGCAAAAATAAACAACAAAATGGTGCCAATTGAAACTATTCTGGAAAATGGAAACATTGTTGAAATTATTGTCTCAAAAACACCTAAAGGGCCGAGCAGAGATTGGCTTAATGTAGTTAAGACTTCAAGGGCAAGAAATAAAATAAAGCAGTGGTTCAGCAAAGAAGAAAAACAGGAAACCTATAGCGAGGGCAGAGAAATTATGCTGAAGATACTCAGGAAAAACGGGCTTTCATTTAAAAGTGTGCCACCTGAAATTTTTGAAGAAGTGGCAAAAGAAGTAAATTTTGAAAAGGCCGAAATGTTATTTAGGAGTATTGGCTCACATAAAGTATCGCCTCACCAGATTTACACAAAATTAATTAGAAAATTAAGTCAAACAGAAAAGAGGCAGGGGAAAGAAGAAGAGATAGATATAGAGAAGTTGTATCCAAGGGAGGGATACAGAGAGGCCCAGAGTGGAATTAAAGTCAAGGGAATGGAGGGTGTGCTTGTAAATATTGCAAAATGCTGCAACCCAATTCCTGGGGATAATATTGTTGGCTACATTTCCCGCGGAAAGGGAATTTCTGTTCACAGGTCAGATTGTACAAATGTATCTACTTTGATGAAAAATGATAGTCAAAGGTTTCTGGAAGTCAGCTGGGATAAAAAAGCTCCTTCAAGGTTTAATGCAGAGATACAGGTAGAGGCTATGAATAGAACTAAACTGTTGAGGGACATAACTAATGTGATAGGCGAGTATGACATAAATATAATCAGCGTTAGCACTCTTTCAAAGCATAAGAACGGTCATATGAAGTTAAGATTTGTAATAGAAATTAGCAATAAATATATTATAAAGGACATTATTAAAAACTTGAATCAGATTGATTCAGTTTATGATGCTTTTAGGGTTTTACCAAGAAAATAATGTTAAAATTAGATAAATTAGTATTAGGTTTTTTTAAAGTAAACTGCTACATACTTTCACTGGATGATGCTGTTATAATAATTGATCCGGGAGGAGAATTTCCCCGTATTGAAAAATATTTAAAGAATGAGAATGTTAAACCTGATTTCATATTAAATACTCACGGGCATTACGACCACATAAGCGCTGTGCCAGATTTAATTTCTAATTACAATATCCCTTTTTATATTCACAAACTTGAAGAACCCATCATTAAAGATCCTGAAAAAAATTTGTCTTCATTTTTTGGTAAAAATGGATTATCATTAAAAACCTATAATTTGTTAGAAAAAGATAAATACAAGAATTTTAATAATCTTGGTATTGAAATTATAAACACCCCTGGGCATACTCCAGGAAGTATTATTTTAAAATATAAAAACTTTTTATTTACAGGTGATTTATTGTTTAAAAATGGGATAGGGAGAACAGATTTACCAGGTGGCAATATTAATGAAATTAGAAATTCTTTAAAATACTTAAAAAAAATGGATAAAAATTTAATTGTATATCCTGGACACGGAGAAGATACCAGCCTGGAATCCGAGTTCAAAACTAATTTTTATTTGCAGGATAGTTTCTTAATTAACTAAAATTTATATAAGACAGGTGGGTTATTTTGATTTTAAATTCTCCAAGAGGAACAAGCGATATCTTTGGGAGCGACATTGAATATAGAAATTTTATTATAAATAATGCTAAAAGATTATTCAGCATTTTTAATTATAAAGAATTAATTACGCCTACATTTGAGCATACTCAGGTTTTCAGCAGAAGCATTGGCGATGGGACAGATATAGTTCAAAAAGAAATGTACACATTTTCCGACAAAAAAGGGAGATCGCTTACACTCAGGCCAGAAGGCACTGCTTCAATAGTAAGAGCTATTATAGAAAACAAAATGTACTCAGGTTATCTGCCTGTAAAAGTTTTTTACACAGGAAGCATGTTTAGATATGAGCGTCCGCAAAAAGGCAGGATGAGAGAATTTTACCAGATTGGAGCTGAAGCTGTTGGAACGGACAATCCTATAATAGACAGCGAAATAATTTGGCTCTTAGAAACTTTTTTTAAAAATTTAGGATTTAAAAAGCTAAAACTCTTTATTAACAGTATGGGGTGTTCAAGGTGCAGGAAGGAATTTGTGGGTAAGTTTAAGTTGTTCCTGGAACCAAAAGTTGACAAATTATGCACGGATTGCCAAAAGAGATATGATTTAAATCCCCTTAGAATATTTGATTGTAAAAAGGATAATTGTATTAATTTAATCAGCGATTCCCCAAAAATTTATTCATCCTTATGCTCGGATTGTAAATCACATTTTAAAAAGGTACTTTATTTTCTGGATGCCCTGAAAATTAAATATACTGTTGACAGTAATTTGGTGAGAGGGTTTGACTATTATACAAAAACTATATTTGAATTTGTATCAAAAGATTTGCAGAGTGCCCAAAATGCACTTGGCGGCGGCGGTAGATATGATAACCTGATACAACAGTTCGGGGGCCCTGATATACCAGCGATTGGTTTTGCTGTTGGGGTCGACAGGATTCTTATGCTGATGAAGCAGCTTAATTTAGAAGCAGGAAAAGAAAAAGATGAGTCTAAAATATATGTAATAGTTCTTGACGGAAGCTGTGAAGAATATTCATTTGACATTCTCAAATATTTAAGAGAAAAAAATTATGTTTGTGACTTAAATTATAATATCAGGGCCCTGAACTCAGAGTTAAAATGGGCGGAAAAGAATGGCTATGACTTTGCTGCTATAATTGGAGAAAATGAGGTAAAAGCTGGCGAAGTGACTATTAAAGATATTAAAAAGCGCAAACAATATAAAATTAAATGGGACAGGGAAAAAGAAAAATTAGATAATTTAATAAGAAGAGCAGGAGACCAGGCAAACCAGGCAATATAAAAAGACGAAGGGTATCGGAAAAATCATGAGCTTAAAAAATAATAAAAATAATATAGTTTGCAGCGGCTATCAAACTATCATGAGGACTAATTTATGCGGAGAGATAAATAAAAGCTTTGCAGGCAAAGAAGTAACTTTGTGCGGATGGGTCAGCAGCAGAAGAGACCACGGTAAGCTGATATTTATAGACCTAAGGGATTTTTCAGGAGTTATCCAATTGGTATTTGATCCAAACTTTGATATTCAACCTTACAATACAGCCAAAGATATAAGAAGCGAGTATGTGGTCAGCATAAAAGGAGAGGTCAAGGAAAGGAGCAAAGATACAATAAACCCCGAGCTTGCTACTGGTGAAGTAGAAATTGTGGTCAGCAAGATAAAAATTTTTAATAAGTCTAAGACACCGCCATTTACTATAGAAAAAAAAGAAAATATAGATGAAATTACAAGGTTAAAGTACAGGTATTTAGACCTGAGATCGCAGGATATGCAAAAAAATTTGCGGTTAAAGCATGACGTTATTGTATCAACAAGGCAATATTTAAATTCCAAAGGCTTTGTAGAAATAGAAACTCCAATTTTAGCAAAAAGCACACCTGAAGGCGCAAGGGATTTTTTAGTGCCGTCAAGATTAAATACAGGGAAATTTTATGCTCTTCCCCAGTCTCCTCAACTGTTTAAACAAATACTTATGTTTTCCGGTTTTGACAGGTGCTATCAAATTGCCAGATGCTTCAGGGACGAGGATTTGCGATCAGACCGCCAGCCTGAGTTTACGCAAATAGATTTGGAGATGTCTTTTGTTGGTATCGATGATGTTATAAATATAACAGATGGTTTGATTTACAGCATTTTTAATGAAGTGTTAAATGAAGAGATTAAATTGCCAATTGAGAGAATTGGCTGGAAAGAATGCATGGAAAAATATGGCACTGATAAACCTGATATGAGATTTGAACTCTTAATAAAGGATATATCTAATATATTTAAAAATAGTAAGGTTAAAATATTTAAAGATGTTTTAGATAATAAAGGAATTATAAAAAGTTTAGTTGTTGATGATTTTTCTAAATTTACCAGGAAAGAACTTGATAATTTAGTTGATCTAGCCAAGAAAAATGGAGCTGGCGGACTGGCATGGATTAAAATTGAAAAGGATATGAGCTTTCAATCACCAATTGCAAAATTTATAACAGAATCCGAAAAAAGAGATTTAATTGAAAGCCTGAACTTAAAAGAGAAAAATTTGCTGTTAATAGTTGCAGATGAATTTATTAAAACATGCAGCGTGTTAGGTATTATAAGAAATTATCTTGGAAACAAATTAAAACTAATAAAAAGCAGTGAGCATAAATTTATATGGGTATGCGACTTTCCATTGTTTGTGTGGAATGACATGGAAAAAAGGCTATCCCCGTCACATCATCCTTTTACCAGACCTGATGAAGAAACATCAAAATTTTTAGATTCGAATCCTTTGGAGGTAATGTCAATGGCCTATGATATAGTATTGGATGGCAGAGAAATAGGAGGAGGTTCCATCAGGATAGATGACATAAATTTACAGAGAAAGATTTTTGAGCTGCTTAAAATTGATACTGAAAGGATTGAAGAAAATTTTGGGTTTTTCCTGAGATCGCTTGACTATGGTGTTCCTCCACATGGCGGAATAGCAATTGGCCTTGACAGGCTGGCTATGCTGATAGGCGGGCTTGACAGCATCAGAGAAGTAATTGCTTTCCCAAAAACCCAGTCAGCATCCTGTATGCTTACAGACTCTCCTTCAAAAGTTTCCAGGGAGCAATTAAAAGAGGCACATATTGATGTGATAGAAGAAAAAAAAGAATAGCATAACACTTAATTATACTGCAAAAACAGCGAAATTTCAGCTTATTGAATAAACAATAAAGTTATGATAATATCGTCATGGTACTCTGTTTTGATCGTAGCCTAAGTTAATTTTTGTGCCAACAAATTAACTTTGGAAGCTCAAGCTTTGACTGTAGCGTAAATGCCTGTTGTTGAAACGGGACTTACTAAGCAGGCAAGAGAGCATCCACCTGCTTGAGGGCAGGGCATAAAAAACTTCCTATGACTACGACAAGACGGAGTATCGTTTTATTGAGCGATAGCTTATATTAGTTAATTATTTATTATGGATATAAGAAAAATATTTTTAGATTATTTTCAAAAAAATGGCCATCTGATACTGCCTTCAGCTGGATTAATTCCGGAAAATGATCCAAGCGTGCTTTTAACAACAGCTGGCATGCAGCAGTTTAAACCCTTTTACCTTGGAATTAAAAAGCCACCAAAGAGCAGAATTGCAACAGTGCAAAAATGTTTTAGAACCAGTGATATTGATAGTGTTGGATACACTGAGAGACATTTGACTTTTTTTGAAATGCTGGGCAATTTTTCTTTTGGGGACTATTTCAAAGAAGAGGCTATAAAATATTCACTGGATTTTATGGTAAATAACCTGATGATACCTATAGAAAAATTATGGGTTGGAGTTTTTTCCGGCGAAGGAAAGCTGTTTGCTGACAAGGAGTCTGAAAAATACTGGATGGAGAATGGCATTGATCAAAAAAAGATTTATTGGTTTGACAAAAAAGAAAATTTTTGGGGGCCGGCTGGCGACACAGGGCCATGCGGCCCGTGCACAGAGATATATTATGACTTTGGAGAAAAATTTGGCTGTGGAAGGAAAGACTGCGCCCCGGGATGTGATTGTGAAAGATTTTTAGAAGTATGGAATCTTGTTTTTACTCAATATGATTATGATGGAAGTAGATATATAGAGCTTCCGAGCAAGAATATTGATACCGGCATGGGGCTTGAAAGGATGGCAGCAGTTCTGGAAGGGACCACCTCAGTGTTTAAAACTTCGCTATTTAAAGAAATTGTAGAAAAGATAAAAGAAATTTCCGGGGGAAAATTAAATAGCAGCAGCTCCGGATTGACCGGTGATTATGAGAAAAGTATAAGGATAATTGCAGACCACAGCAGAGCCATTTATTTTTTAATCTCGGATGGAGTTGTACCGTCAAATGAGGGAAGAGGATATATTTTAAGGAGAATAATAAGAAGAGCAATAAGATTTGGAAGGCTTATTGGCATAAAGGACTATTTTTTAAACGATATTGGCGGCACCGTTATAGACAATTACAGCGGCACATATCCGGAACTTCTAAATAAAAAAGATTTTTCTTTTGATCTAGTAAGAGATGAAGAGGAAAGGTTTTCCAAAACCTTGAAGGAAGGGATGAAGGTTTTAGTTCAAAATGTAGCGGATTTAAAGGCATCAAATAAAAACTTTTTAGATCCAAAAGATTCGTTTAAATTATATGACACCTTTGGGTTTCCAGTTGAGCTTACAGTAGAAATTTTAAAAGAAAATAATTTAGATTTAGATTTAAATAAATTTAGTGAGTTTGTAAAAAAACATTCCGAAAAATCAAGAACCGGTGCTTCTTTTAACAAAAAGATAGATAAAAACATTGACATATACAAAAAAATAATTGGAAAAAATGAAGTTGAGTTTCTGGGATACCAGGACAGTAAGGTTGAAACAAAAATAGTTAATATAATCAAGATTTGCAATAATGGAGAAAAAAAATCCGTATCATCCTTAAATGAACATGAAAAAGGAGAAATAATCTTAAAGAAAACTCCTTTTTATGGAGAAAAAGGAGGGCAGATAGGTGATCGCGGCATCATCAAGGGTCCTGACGGAACATTTGCAGTAGAAGAATGCAAAATTCCTGCAGATGGGATTTATGTCCACACAGGCAAAATAAGCAAGGGCGGGATATCATTAGAAGATGAAGTAAAGGCTGAAATAGATTTAGAGTTTAGAAAGGATATAAGTAAAAACCACACGGCCACACATGTGCTCCACTGGGCTCTTCGAAGTATATTAGGTGAGAATGTCATGCAGTCAGGTTCATTTGTAGGAAAAGACAGATTCAGGTTTGATTACACTGTTTACAGCGCTCCGTCTGCAGAAAAATTGGAAAAGGTTGAAAGAACCGTAAATAAGAAAATCCAAAACAATGATATTGTCAGGTGCTTTGAAACAACAAAAGAATATGCTGATGAAATTGGTGCCATTTCTTTATTTGAAGAAAAATATGGTAAGTTTGTGAGAATTTGCGAGATTGGTGATTACAGCAGAGAGCTATGCGGGGGCACGCATGTCAATAGAACAGGGGAAATTGGAATATTTAAGATTGTTTCCGATAGCAGCATAGGCGCTAATTTGAGAAGAATAGAAGCAGTTACAGGGATGCCTGCATACCTGTATTTGTTGAAGAGGGATAAAATATTAAGAGAAATTTCAGATTATTTGGATACAGATGAAACTAAGTTAAAAGATACGATAGCAAGCATTAAAAAAAATCTTCAGGAGACAGAAGAAAGATTAAGTTTATTTCAGATAAAAGCAGCCAAAAAGGAACTGCTTGATAAATTTAAGCCTGAGCCAAATAAAAGTATTTTTAATATTATTGATTTTGATTTTTCAAAAGCTGACTATAATTTTAACCTGGATGTTAAAAGCATGGGCATGGTTGGAGATGAAATTAGAAATTTATTTAAAAATAAAAATACTTTTATAGTTCTTGGGAATATTGTAAACGGGAAACCTGTGCTCCTTCTGCAAGCCACAAAAGATGTTGCAGGAAAGGGTATTAATTGCGGAAAACTGGCAAAAGAAGCAGGTGGAAAGATGAAAGGCGGAGGCGGAGGAAGCGCAGACTTTGCTCAAGCTGGTGGGTCGGATGCAGGTTCATTAGAAACTGCAATTAATTTTGTAAAAGACAAAGTTTGTAAAGTTTTAAATAATTAAAAGTAATCACATGGTAGTACTCGGATTGGATATTGGCGAAAAAAGAATAGGAATTGCTGTTTCAGATAAGTTAGAAATAATGGGATTGCCTTTAAAGGTAATAAACAATGATGAACAGGCAGAAGATGAGTTAAGCAATTTAATAAAACACTACAACATAAGAAAGATAGTTGTAGGGATTCCGTATACACTGAAGGGCGAGATTGGATTTCAGGCTAAAAAAATAATTGATTATGCTGATAATATATTAAAAAAGTTTCCTGTCGAAATAATATATACAGACGAGCGGTTTACATCAAAAATCCCCAAAAAACTATCAAAGAAAAATAATAAAACTGGCGCAATTGATGAATTGTCAGCATGTATAATTTTAAACGACTATTTAGAAAGCTCTAAAAGGAAAAAAATAAATTATAAAAAATAGCGCGTTGCACGCAAATCATCGCCACAAGTTACTATAATCAAATATTTTCAAACATGGGCAATACAATATTTAATAAAAAATATTTAAAAAACGCATATTTTTGTACAGCAGCAATAATTATATTATTTCTGCTTGCATCTTTAATAAGTTCATGCGAAAAAACTACAGAAAAAAAGGAAATAGATGCTGTGAAAGAAATTGAAGTAAATGTAGAAATAAAAGAAGGTATGACATTAAAGGAAATTTCAAAACTTTTAGAAGAAGAGGGTGTAGTTGACAGCAGTTTCTTCTTCAGGCTGTATGTCGAGCAGGAAGGCAAGGATAAAAGTTTAATCCCTGGAAAATATGTGCTTGGTACAGGATTGGATTATGGGACAGTGATGGATGAAATAACTTCCGGACCTGTAAACATAACTTACACTTTTACAATTCCAGAAGGTTATACAGTAAATAAAATTGCACAAAAAATAGCTGAAGATGTACCATTTATTGAGTATGCCGATCTTGAAGATGCATTTGATATAAACAATTATAACTATGATTTTTTAAAAAATATTTCAACTCTTGAAGGATTTATGTTTCCTAAAACTTATGAAGTGGATACAAATTATAAAGCAAGAGATATAGTAGAAATGATGCTTTCTCAATACCATCATGAAGTTGGGACGCTTGATTATTCTTTTGCCGAAGAGCATGATCTGTCACCTTATGATATTTTAATAATTGCTTCTATGATTGAAAGAGAAGCCTATGTTCCAGACGAAAGAGAGCTTATTTCAGCAGTAATCCACAATAGACTAAAAATAGGCATGCTGCTGCAAATTGACGCTACTTTGACATATGCACTGGATAAATGGGACGAAGGTATAAATAATTTAGATAAGGAAGCTGATACGCCATATAACACATATTTGTATGCTGGTCTTCCCCCCACACCAATATGCAACCCCG
The DNA here is from genome assembly GCA_964392345.1 of uncultured Actinomycetota bacterium. Taxonomy (GTDB): domain Bacteria; phylum Actinomycetota; class Humimicrobiia; order Humimicrobiales; family Humimicrobiaceae; genus JAUVXY01. The sequence continues at coordinate 2,516 of CAYMPQ010000011.1, read as the reverse complement.
GGTTTGCATGCATAAAAGCAGCTTTAAACCCGGCAGAGGTTGACTATCTATATTATGTGGTCAATGACCCGGAAAAACACACCCATCATTTTTCTAATGATTATGGAGAACATGAAAAAGTTAGAAATAGCACAAATTAAAGAAACTTGCTTTAGTGAAAAAATTTTATTAAGCAATTTTAGAAAAGATGCAGCAGCAAAAAAAATACCAATAATTGATGAAATTACAGGAAGATTTTTGGAAGGGGCATGTTCAATAAAAAATCCGGATAATATTTTAGAAATTGGATGCGGGAGCGGCTACTCTTCATATTTTCTGGTTAAAGGGTTAGAAAATGGCAGTTATACTGCCATAGATTTAAATGGAGAAAGACTAAAATCAGCAGAAATATTTATCAAGAGTAAATTTCCTGATAAAAATTGCATATTTTTACAGGGAAATGCTATAAACCTGATACCGTCTCTTAAGTTAAAGTATGATTTAGTATTTATAGATGCTGCCAAGTGTGAATATGCTGCATATGTTAAACCACTGATGAGCAAGATTAAAAAAGGCTCAATTATTATTGCTGATAATATTTTTTACAAAGATAAAATTTTTTCCACTGCTGTAACAAAACATGATTACAGGAGCGTAGTTGGTATCAGAGGTTATATTAATTTTGTGACAGGCAGCGGCCATTTTAAAACTATTTTTTTAGATGTAGGAGATGGTCTGTCAATTTCAACATTTTTAGGTAATTAATTTTAATATTATGGTCAAAGAAATAAAAGTACCCGAACTTTTGGTGCCGGCAAATAATCTAAATATATTAAGATATGCTGTACAGTATGGAGCAGATGCGGTTTATGTCGGCGGCAGAAAATTTAACCTGAGAAGTCTGGGAGAAAATTTTACATTGGCAGAATTGAAAAAAGGGATAGATTATGCCCACACCAGAGGAGTAAAAGTTTATTTTACACTAAACTCTGTAATTTTTGACCACGAGATAAAAGAATTTAAGGAATACTTAAATGAATTAAAAAAAATAAATTTTGATGCAGTTATAGTATCAGATTTTGGAGCCATAGAATCGTTAAAGGAAGTTATCCCGGATGCAAAACTGCATATAAGCACACAGGTCAATACATTAAACCATTTAGGAGTTCGTTTTTGGGAAAACTTGGGAGCAAGCAGGGTTAATTTAGCCCGTGAGACAAAGTTTTCAGATTTAAAAAACATAATTAGGAATACCAATATAGAAATTGAAGTGTTTGTCCATGGGGCACTTTGTATTTCTTACTCTGGAAGGTGCATGTTAAGCAAATATATGGCTGGCCGAGACGCCAACAGGGGTGAATGCGCACACAGCTGCAGATGGAAGTATCATTTACTTGAAGAAGAAAGACCAAATTTATTTTTTCCAATTGAACAGGATGCAAAAGGGACACATATCTATAACTCACGTGATCTATGCTTGCTTGCAAAATTAAAGCTGCTTGCAGATACAGGCGTTGATTGCTTTAAGATAGAAGGAAGAATGAAGACAGAAAATTATGTAAGCCTTACCACGTGGGTTTACCGTAAAGCTTTAGAATATATAAAACAGAATAAATTTACAGGGCAAAAAATTTCTTATTTGATGAATGTGCTGAGCAAAACCTCACATAGAAATTTTACCGAAGGTTTCATGTTTTTAGATGATTACCGCGAACTGCAGGAAAATGACAGCGTTCATTATGTAAATGAGTACAAATTTGTCGGGGTATGCCGGGGATACAGTGAAAAATATAATGGGCCTATAGTAAAAGTAAAAAATCAATTTAAACAGGGTGAAGTGTTTGATATACTTCAGCCAGATGTTGATCCATTAAAATTTAATATAAGCAAAATAATCCTTTACAATAGCAACAATAATAATGGTGGCAAAGATAAAGAAATCAGCTGTGCAAATCCTAACGATGTGGTAATTATTCCCAATCTTAAAAACCTAAACCCCTACGCCATTTTTAGGGTAAAAATTTAATTTTTATATTTATTGAAAATAGCTATTTGATATAAGCATATCGGGATTACTACATTGCAACTTTATGAATAATTTCTGATATAAAAGTCTGATAATGAACCCCCAGTCTTTTTGCCTTTTTCTTTATATTATCCAAATCTTGTTTATTAATCCTGATATTAAGGACGGCGTTCTTTTTTCTTATATTGATTGCATCTGCAATAGCTTTAAGCTCACTTTTAGATACAGGCTTATACATACCTTCCAGTAATTCTTTTTCTATCTGTTTTTCTTGAATTGTAAGTTTAGGTTTTCTCATATCATTCCCTTCTTAAATATTTTAGTATATTTTCTGATTGGAAACAGTGTTTTTAAAAAATAATAATCTTTTTCCTCAACAAATGGCACTATCCAAAGGTACTTTTTGTATTCAAATAACATAATATTTTGATTAACACGCTTAGGATTCTTCATAATTTTAATTAGTTTTGAATTAATGAGATCTTCAAAAGAAGCCCCTCTTGTTTTTTTA
>CAYMPQ010000010.1:0-37311 GCA_964392345.1 uncultured Actinomycetota bacterium | reverse complement strand
CCCCAGTCTATTTCACATCCAAGCGCAGCAGACTCTGCTACTACGCTAAAAACAGGCATAATGCAGTCATAGCCAAGTATTTCATAAGCGCCTGCTGCCAGGCGCGCCATCTTTTCCCCATCCAGATGAGCATCCGGAAAGTAGGAATTTGTCATCTCTTCCTGCTCAACAGTAGCAACTGAAGTAGCGCTGCCTACTGGCACGCGGTCTATGCGTCCGCCAAGCATCCCTGATATAAACCTGCGCTTGGGAGTCATTTTGTATAATGTTTTCATCTTGGGCCATCCTCTTTTTCTTGGTCTTCCAACATATCGTTGACTTTACATCATAATTACATTTTTATTATGTTGTAATCGCCTATATTTTTCAATAGCAAAACAAAAAATTGCTGCACGGATGTAAAAGTTGTCACTGTATGGAAAATAAAGACTTGGCGCTGCCCTTGAGGCTATTTGTTTGCTGATACATACTGTCTTTGATATACTTAAAACATCAAAAAAAATGGAGGTGTTAAAAAATGAAACCACCAGACATTTCTACCAGCAAAGCCATCAAGCCCACCCGAACCCTTTTATCCTTATTTTGGGCGCTTATTGCAGCTTTTGTTGCTACCCTTATAGCTTTAGCCAGCATGGGGTCTGATTTACTGCCCGGAGAATACGGGGGGATTGTAGTTCCTTCCATGTTTGGCTTGTTTTTAGTTTTAAGCATACCAGAGCTAATCTTTGCCATAAGGGAAAGAATGGAGATCAGGCTCAGAAGATTTCTAATATTAACCGGCGCATCTGCTTTAGGCTTATTTATTAGCTTTATGCTGCACAATGCATTTTATGCTATTTTTATTTACTTTTTTGGTGAAGGTTTCTGGGAAAAAGTAGGTTTGGGCGATGAGCCATTCTTCTTTGTTTTTGCTGTAATTGTGTGCCCTGTTGCATTTTTAGTCGGTGCAATAGGCACAATAGTATTATTTATAAAAAGAAGAAAAGCTGCCTAAAGAATGCAAAATAAATTTTTGCTATTAAAAGTAAATAGCCTTAAGCGCTATGAATCTTTTTTTTATTTTTTATTCAGGTTATAAAAAACATCCAATCCCAAATATTTTGCTTCACTGCCTAATTCTTCCTCAATTCTAAGAAGCTGGTTATACTTGCACACCCTGTCAGTTCTGGTAGGTGCTCCAGTTTTTATCTGGCCGGCATTTACACCAACTACAATGTCTGCAATCGTAGTATCTTCTGTTTCACCTGAACGGTGCGAGATCACAGCAGTATATCCTGCTCTTTTCGCCATCTCTATGGCATCTAAAGTTTCGGATAACGTGCCTATCTGGTTTAGCTTAATTAAAACAGAATTTGCTACACCAAGTTTGATCCCTTTTTCAATTCTTTTGGTATTTGTAACAAACAGGTCATCCCCTACAATCTGGACTTTTTTACCAATTCTTTCTGTTATTTCTTTCCACCCGTCCCAGTCTTCTTCTGCCATGCCATCTTCTATGGAAATTATTGGATATTTCTCCACCAAAGACTCGTAATAGTCCACCATCTGAGATGGGGTTAAAATTTTACCTTCTCCCGCCAAATTATATTTTCCACCCTTGAAAAACTCTGTGGATGCAGGATCTAATGCTATGTATATATCTTTTCCAGGCTTGTAACCAGCTTCGCCTATAGCCTTTACTATGTACTTGATTGCATCTTCATTAGCTTTAAGATTAGGTGCAAATCCTCCTTCATCACCAACTGAAGTACTCATGCCGTCTTTCTTTAAAACTACCTTAAGAGTATGGTATACCTCAGCGCACATTCTTAAAGCTTCGTAAAAAGAATCTGCCCCTGCAGGCATTATCATAAATTCCTGCAAGTCTACACTATTGTCAGCATGTTTTCCTCCATTTAAAATATTCATCTGAGGCACCGGAAGAACATGTGCATTAACACCGCCTATATAACTGTACAATGGTAAATCCAGCGCAGCAGCAGCAGCCTTGGCCACGGAAAGAGAAACACCGAGCATAGCATTTGCCCCTAATTTAGATTTATTTTCTGTATCATCCAGCTCAATCATAATACTGTCTATTTCTCTTTGGCAGGTAGCATCCATATCCTCAAGTTCTGGTGCTATTAACGAATTAACATTCTCTACAGCTTTCTGGACACCTTTTCCCATATATCTGCTCTTGTCCCCATCTCTAAGTTCTACTGCTTCAAAAGCTCCTGTGGATGCTCCTGAAGGTACCGCAGCTCTGCCCACAGCGTCACATTCCAATACTGTTTCTACTTCTATTGTAGGATTTCCTCTTGAGTCTAAAATCTCTCTTGCAAAAACATCTACTATCGTTGTTGCCTCACTCATTACTCTTCTCCCTTTTACAAAGTTTTATTAAATTCAATACAATACTTCAATATTTATTATATTCAAAATCATAATCTACCGTATTATAGCACAATAATTGATGTATAAAACATTAATATTTTACACATAAAAATCAAAATAAAAAAAGTCCTGCCTGATTGCTTGACAAGAAGCAGTGTCAATCTTATAATGTATCAAATTAAATAGTTATTGAACTTAATACATAACTAAATAAAATTTAGTAAGAGCAAAAATGAATGATATTGAAAAAATTATTAGGCCAGTAGAAAAAGAAGTAAAAGACTTTATAAAAGACAAATTTCCGGATGATCTTAAAAATCAAGATGATGTTGCACGGATAATTTTTGATATTTTTAAAAGTCATTGGGTATTTAAAAAAAAATCTTTTCGCATGTGGATAGAGCACTCCAACACAAATCCTTTTGTTAAGATAATTTTAGCAAGAAGCGGACTGCTCCCTTTATATGTACTGCATTTACTTCAATCCAAGGAAATGTTTGGAAATGAAATCATGGGTGAAATTGAAGAAAGAACCCACTCTGCATGCGGCCCAAATCCCGGGGCAATTTATCCGCTCTTAAAGGAATTGGAAAAAGAAAAGTTTGTAGAGTGCAGGTGGGATACGGAAAAAGAGCGCCCCATAAAAATTTACAAGATAACTGAAAAAGGTAAAAAAGAATATGAGGTTTTAAAAAAAATACTAAAAAATAAATTTAAAAAATCACTGAGTATCTTTAATGAAATATATGATGACATATATTCAGAGCAATATTATGGAAAGAGGCAAGATGAAAAAAAATTATAAAAGACAAATAACCTTACCTATTTTAACAATCTTTCTTGCTTTATCATTGCTGCTAAGCTTTACATCATGCCGTAGTGGAAGTGCTGAAGATATAGAGACATTCAAAGTAGCAAGAGGAGATATAATACAAACTATAACTTCCAGCGGTTTTGTTGATGCCAGTCAGCAAAAAAACTACTCGCTGCAGACATCTGGGGAAGTTCTAAAATCTTTAAAAAAAGGAGAGCTGTTTAAAAAAGGAGACGTAATTTTAGAAGTTGACAACAGCAGAACACAGCTGCTCATTGAGCAGGCAGAAGAAAACTTAAAAATTGCGGAAAACTCACTTGACCTTGCAAAACTAAGTTACAAACAAGCGCTGGATTCAAACCACATATCAATACAGCTTGCAGGCGAAAATGCCAAACTTTCTGAACAGGCGGCACAAAATGCAATGATATCACTTAATAATGCAAACAGGTACTTAAGTGCCGTTAAGCAGCACAGCGAGATTCCAAGCTACCAAAAAGAGCAGACGGCTTCAAATGTTGATACCGCAGAAGGAGCATACGATCAGGCACTTATAAATCAATCTATAACTTATTGGTCAGGCCTTAGCAATACGCAAACAGCAGCTAACCAGATAAAAATAACTGCAGAAAACATAAAGCAGACAGAATCTCAGTTTGCCCTGTCTGGAATCAGCTTAAATCTTGTAAAGCTTGATTTAGATAACAATGTTATATATGCTCCATTTGATGGAGTAGTGCTTACATCTGCACTGTCAGAAGGAGAATCTGCAAATCCCGGTGTTATTGCTATTTCAGTAATTAAAAGTGATTATATTATAAGATCAGACATCAATGAGACAGACATCTTAAAGCTGACAGCAGGCGATGAAGTTGAAATAACTTTAGATGCTTATCCTGAGGATACTTTTATGGGTAATATTATAGAAATATCACCAATTTCACAAAATCTTGGCGGCATAGTCTCATTTGAAATTACTGTAAGGCCAGAAGAGCAGGATAGCCGTAAATTATTTTACGGTTTATCAGCAAATTTATCTATTACTATTTCTAAAGCAGAGAATATTCTTTATATACCGATAGAAGCAGTATACGACAGAGACAATAAAAATTACGTTTATGTTTTATCTGAAGACAGCAAGATAGAAAAAAGAGAAGTTACCGCAGGATTATATAACTATGACTATATAGAAATAAAGAAGGGATTGTCCGAAGGAGAGACAATTATAGTATCATCTAATATCGAAGATATTGAATCATCAAACGGCAGTGGGATCCTGGGAAGATTTTTACCGGATAATCATTGATAAGATTTACTATACAGAAGTTAAAATGTTAACTGCTTCAAACATTTAATCAAAATTATGAATAATAATTTTAACAAAAGTTTAGACACAAAAAAACAAAACATTATCATAGATACTGCAAATATCACAAAAACTTACAAAATCGGAGATATAGAAATAAAAGCTTTGCGAGGCATAAATCTTAAGATAAGCGAAGGAGAATTTGTTTCTATAATGGGTCCATCCGGCTCTGGCAAATCCACCCTTATGAATATTATAGGATGTCTTGATATCCCTACCTCTGGAGATTATTTTTTAGAAAATATTGATGTAAGCAAATTAAATGATAATCAGCTTGCAGATATCAGAAATAAAAAAGTGGGCTTCGTGTTTCAAACCTTTAACCTTCTTGCAAGAGCTAATGCAGTTCATAATATAGAGCTACCTCTTATATATTCTAAAGATAAAATTAGAAATAAAGACAAAAATATACGTGCTGCCATTAAATCTGTCGGACTTACGGGCTGGGAAAAACACAGGCCCAGTGAACTTTCAGGTGGAGAAAGACAAAGAGTTGCCATAGCAAGATCCCTTGTCAATGATCCGACTATCATACTGGCAGATGAACCTACGGGAAATTTAGATTCTGTCACAGGGGAAGAGATTATGGCTATTTTCCAGAAATTAAATAAAAAAGGGAAAACCATACTGCTTGTAACTCATGAATTAAGTGTAGCGCAACATACTCAGAGGATTATCTACTTAAGAGATGGTATTGTCTCTAACCAGGAAAAAATAGAAAATCCTACAGATGCTGAAGAGAGTTTAAAACAAATGCCAAAATTAGAAGACAAAATGAATTCTTTGCAAAAGAGTAAGATATTATGAGAAGAATGCTTGAAAATATAAAAATTGCTTTTCAGTCACTTTCCTTAAATAAACTGAGATCTTTTCTTACCATGCTGGGTATAATCATAGGAGTTGGAGCAGTGGTTGCTATAATGTCTGTTGGTGCTGGCGCTCAGCAATCAGTTATGCAAAGCATACAGGGTATAGGCTCTAATCTCATTATTGTAACACCGGGAGAGAGAAGTGAAGAGGAAGACATTGGAGCTGTTCTTGGAACAAGAATTAGGGATCAATTAAAAATTGAGGATGCAAAAGCCATAGAAAAGGAATCCTCTCTAATAGACAGGGCTGCACCTGTAGTAGTCAGCTCTTCTGTTGTATCTTACTTAGATAAAAATACGCAAGTTAGCATATATGCATCCTCAGAAGCTGCCGAGGAAGTATATAATTTTGAAATAGACAAGGGTAGATTTTATAACGCAAGCGATGTAGCAAATTCTTCCAATGTTGCAGTTATAGGGCAAACAGTTGTGGAAAAACTATTTGGCAAAAAAGATCCAATAGGGAAAATAATAAAGATAGATGGAAAAAATTTTACAGTTATAGGCATCAATAAACCTATGGGTGCAACCCAGTTTGGAGCAGACCAGGACAAGATGGTTTCAGTCCCCATTACTACCGCACAAAACAAGCTTTATGGCCTGGATTATATTAATATGATAATGGCTAAAAGTATAGATGAAGAAAGTACCGGCAAAGCTTCGGAAGAAATAGAAAAGGTACTCAGAAGACAGCACAATATTAAACCAGGAGACAGCAATGACTTTACAATACAAAGTCAGACTCAAATGCTTGACATGGTTAGTACAATAACTAGTATTTTTACAATCACTATAAGCAGTATTGCCGGTATTTCATTGCTGGTAGGCGGTATTGGTATTATGAACATAATGCTTGTGTCTGTTACGGAAAGGACCAGAGAAATTGGTATTCGAAAAGCAGTAGGGGCCAAAAACAAAGATATACTAATTCAATTCCTTACCGAAAGCATTGTTTTAAGCGTTACCGGCGGTATAGCAGGAGCCGTATTTGCAATTTTTATATCCATAATGTTGGATAAGTTCACCATCCTAAGCACCAGTATCACTATTTTTCCAATAATCCTTGCCTTTACTTTTTCAACAATGATTGGATTATTTTTTGGGATCTTCCCTGCCATGAGAGCAGCAAGATTAAACCCGATTGATGCACTGCGATACGAGTAAGAAGAGGACCAGGATGCTTGTAAGTAATAACACAATAGAAGTTAAAAATTTAGTTAAAAAATTTAACAAAGTAAAAGCAGTAGACAATATCTCATTTTCAGTAAAAGCAGGAGAGATATTTGGTTTTTTAGGGCCAAATGGTGCAGGCAAAACTACAACTATAAATATAATATGTACTTTGCTGGCCAAGACTTCAGGCAATGTAACATTATGCGGAAATGATGTATCCAGGGATAAAAATAAAATAAGAAATTGTATCGGACTGGTATTCCAGGATCCAAGCCTTGATAACAGGTTAACAGCATTAGAAAATTTAAATTTCCATGCACTTTTATATAATGTACATAAAAAATTAATAAAGAAGAGGTGCAATGAAGTTCTGGATATGGTAGATCTCTCCAAGAGGAAAAATGATCTTGTAATGACATTTTCGGGCGGAATGAAAAGAAGACTGGAAATAGCCCGCGGGCTTATACATTACCCAAAAGTACTATTTCTAGATGAACCAACTTTAGGGCTGGACCCCCAAACTCGCAATAAAATATGGGATTATATAATAAAGCTGAAAAAAAGCCAGACCATTACAGTTTTTCTTACAACACATTACATGGAAGAAACTGAAATTTGTGACAGAATAGCTATAATCGATAAGGGTAAAATCATTGCCCTTGATACTCCTGATAATTTAAAAAAGATTATTGGTGGAGATATAATAACTATTTCCTCAGAGGACAACTCTAAACTAAAAAGATACATAGAAGAACTAATCAACAAGAAAATTGAGGATGAAAAAGATGATGAGATTAAATTTGAAGTTAAAAATAGTGCTAGCTTTATCCCCAAATTTATCAAAAACAGCCCGGTTAAGATCCTGTCCATAAGTGCCAGAAAGCCAACCTTAAATGATGTTTTCCTGGGCTTGACAGGCAGGGAGATTAGAGAGGAGACTATCAATAGCAACGATGCTTTTAAATTAAGGATGAGGGGAAGAATGTAACCATGAAGGAATTAACAGGGGTGTATGTCATCTGGCTAAGAGACATAAAAAGGTTTTTCAGGGATAGACCAAGAATTATTGGTTCTATGGCCCAGCCTGCAATATTTTTATTTATTCTTGGAACTGGGGTTGCAAGTTCTTTTAAAATGTTCGGAGGGGGCAATGGAGACAGAGGCTTCCTACCTTTTATGTTTCCAGGAATAATAGGCATGACAGTTCTTTTTACATCCTTTTTTAGTGCGGTATCCATAATATGGGACAGGGAGTTTGGATTTTTAAAAGAAATTTTAGTTTCTCCTATATCCAGAACATCCATAGTGATAGGAAAAATTTTAGGAGGCTCAACAATAGCAATGACTCAGGGCAGTATAATATTAATATTTGCGCCATTTCTAAAAATTCCAATTACATTTAGTTCAGTATTAAAATTAATCCCTATTATGTTCCTCACTGCTGCGTGTATTTCTTCTTTAGGAATTGTTCTTGCTTCTAAACTAAAAACAATGCAAAGTTTTCAAGTGATAACCAACTTTATGTTGATGCCAATGTTTTTTTTGTCAGGAGCACTATTTCCGCTGGCCAATGTTCCAAAATGGATGGCTTATATCTCAAAAATAAATCCTCTTTCTTATGGAGTTGATGCAATGAGATTCGTACTTCTAAGAGATGCTGCTGTCCAGCTATATCCCCTGCATATAGATGTTTTTGTGTTGATAGCAATGACAATGGTAGCAAGTGCAGTAGCAATACTACTGTTTAATACCCAGGAATAAACCTTAAATATTTTAGCATGCGGAAATAATAAAGATAACAGGGGTTGATAAAGCAAAAAAGGATCCCGCATAATACGCCCAGGCCAAACGTCATACATAAATGGCCAAAAATATTAGAATTATTCATACTGCCCTCATTCCTTTTTTGTTCTTCTTCTTTTTCTTGCTCTAATTATAAGCCATACTATAATTAAAATTATAGCTATTAGTACCAGTACCGGACTCATAACAATTAAGAAGACAATAGTCCCATTAAGTACTTTCACTGCTCCCCGGAGCCCTCTCTTTAAGGCATCAAGGAATCCCCAGCCAGGAGTTGTTCTTATTGGCTCTGGTTCATGGAGATATACATCAATGGTTGAAAAAGAAATCATAGTGTCCAGATAATTCATTCTTCCTTTGATTACTTCAATTTCACCCTGAACATAACTTAGTTCTCTCTGCACTTCTATGCTGTCTGCAACAGTTTTTGATTGACTCATCAAATCTAAGAGAACCTTTTCCTGAGCATTCAGATTTCTCAGCCTGCTTTCCAGGTCAACATACTCCTGTGTAACATCCTGTCCGGACATACTAATACTTTCAACAGTGCCTATTGCCCTTACTTTGTCTACTACAAAGTCAAAATTGTCGCAAGGTATCCTTATATTTATCCTGCCGCTTGTCAGATTTCCCTCTGAATCTGAATAACTTTGTGTATTGCTTACAAAACCGCCATTTTGTTCAGCCAAGTTTGAAATTTTAAATAAGCTGCTTTCAAACTTACCGCTTTCAATTTCTAACTCAATGTAAGCACTCTTAATTATTTTCCTATCCAAACCTGATGGCAGATCACTGTTGTAACCGGGCTCCTCTGCTGCTTCTTCGCTTACAGCCATTTCTTCAAATTCTACATATTCAGACTCCAATGAAACCGCCTTCTCTGAAGCAGCCTCGTAACTTTCTTCCACGCCAAACTCAGAATCTTCCTTAAAAGCAGAACAACCTGACAAAATTATTCCACAAAGAAAAATCCCTGCAGTAGTAATTAACAATAATTTAAATAATTTTTTTCCCATTTCATCCCCCAAAATTTTTTACTGAAATTTATTTAAACTCATTTCACTATATTGGATTATACATAATTTTAAGGCTTATCACTAATTGTCACCACTTACCAGTCTTTATGTAATCATCAATTGCCATTGCAGATTTTTTGCCTGCTCCCATAGCCAGTATAACAGTTGCCGCACCAGTCACTATGTCTCCTCCAGCAAATACTCCTCTTTTGCTGGTTTTGCCAGTCTCAGGATCTGCTTCTATATTTCCCCTCTTTGTTAATTTTAAATCACTGACAGATGAGGCCAGGAGGGGGTTTGGGCCCTGTCCTATAGCCATGACAACTGCTTCTACATCTATATCATACTCTGACCCTAAAATAGGATTGGGCCTTCTTCTGCCAGATTCATCAGGCTCACCAAGCTGCATCCTGATGCATCTTATTTTATCAACCCACCCATTTTTTCCTATAATCTCTACAGGATTGGTGAGAAGCAAAAATTCAATCCCCTCTTCTTTAGCATGCTCTATTTCCTCATTTCTTGCAGGCATCTCTACCTCACTTCTCCTGTATATGAGGTACACATGCTCTGCACCAAGCCTTTTGGCGGTTCGTGCTGAATCCATCGCCACGTTTCCTCCGCCAACAACTGCTATTTTATTAACATTCGCTATTGGGGTATCAAACTCTGGAAATAGATATGCCTTCATCAAATTTGAGCGGGTAAGATACTCGTTAGCAGAATATACATAATTTAAATTCTCTCCCGGGATATCCATAAAATATGGCAAGCCTGCTCCAGTAGAGATAAAAATACTCTTGTAGCCGTTGTTTAACAAGTCATCAATTGTAAAAATTTTTCCAACAACTGTATTTAATTCTATTTCTACTCCCATGTTTTCTACAAATTTTACTTCATCAAATAATATTTTTTTTGGCAGTCTAAATTCAGGAATTCCATATACAAGTACTCCGCCTGGCTTATGCAAGGCCTCAAAAATAGTTACTTTATATCCCATCTTTGCAAGTTCACTGGCACATGTTAGACCTGCCGGCCCTGAACCTATCACTGCTATTTTAGCCCCTGAAAGTTTGCTTTCATGTTTCAAATCTCCGCTATCACCAGCACATAGGTGCCCCGGCTTGTCACTCTTTTTTTCTTCACCACATAGTCCCCTGTCAGCTACAAACCTTTCCAGTCTCCCGATAGCAACCGGGTCATTTTTTATACCAACAATACACACCTTTTCACACTGATCTTCTTGCGGGCAGACTCTGCCACAAATAGCAGGCAGCGAATTTTTTTCTCTTATCTTTTCCAGGGCTTTATCAAACTGCCTTTTGCTGATTAAATCTATAAAGCTTTTTATATCTATATCTACAGGACACCCCTCTATACATCGGGGATTTTTGCATTGCAGGCACCTTAGACTTTCTCTGACAGCATCCTCTTCACTGTAACCTAAAGCTACTTCTTTAAAATTCTTTATTCTCTTTTCTGGAGCCTGCTCAGGCATTTTAGTTTTTAGAGTTTTAATCTTTGCAGATTTTTTATTACTTTTTTTATCCACCATTTTATACAGTTAATATCCTCCCTGCTTACTGATATCCTTTTTATCTGTCATGCACTTGCATTTTTCTTTATATAAATTCAAAGACTTTTTTTCCTCACTGCGGTACATATTCTGCCTTGCAAGCAGCAAATCAAAGTCAACCTTATGACCATCAAACTCCGGGCCATCAACACACGCAAACTTTGTTTTTCCATCTACTTCAACCCTGCATGCCCCGCACATTCCAGTACCATCCACCATTATAGAATTTAAAGACACTATAGTTTTCAGATTACAAGTCTTTGTCACCTTAGCCACTGCAGCCATCATGAGGGCCGGCCCTATAGCAATAACCCGGGAAATACTGGTTATATTACTCCTGCTATTCTTTGATGCCCCCTTTAGGATATTTTCTCTTAGATACTGATCCAGCAGTCCTGACACAAAACCATGAAACCCTTCAGAACCATCATCTGTGCACACATATAGTTCATCACTTGCTGCCTTCATTTCATCTTTCAAAATAAGCATGTCCCTGCTTTTGGCACCAATTATGGAGATTGTATAACAGCCTGCCTTTTTTAACTCTTCCGTTATAGGCAGAATGGGGGCAACTCCCACTCCTCCGCCGACACAAACAACCTTTCCAAAATTTTCAATTTCTGAAGGATTCCCCAAAGGACCCACCAGGTCAAGTATGCTGTCACCTTTTTTTAGCTCTGACAGCACAGCGGTAGTTTTTCCTACCCTCATAGATACTAAACTTATAGTGCCCTCTTTTCTGTCACAGCCTGCTATGGTAAGCGGGATTCTTTCACCTTCTTCATTAATCCTTATTATTGCAAACTGTCCTGCCCTAGCTTTCTTTGCTACAAGTGGGGCCTCTACGTAGTATCTGTCTATGCCCTTAATTAAGTTTTGCTTTTTTGTTATTTTGTACAATCTTTTTTTACTCCGTTCTGCTATTGCAATTTGTGCAAAATCTTTCTATCTGTTTTTTCCCAGTTGAGGTGTATGCAGCAGCTTTTAAGATGGTTGAACTGATCTTTAACTTAAAAAACCTTCGGCACCTTTGATATTTTCTTTAAAATAAATTAACCAAAAACACTATGGTAACAATTATAAAGAGAGGAGGGGAACAGTATGCTACTTCAAAAGACAACCTTTTTTATACTCAAAGTTTTGCCTCCTTAACTTTTTTTGCATACTTTAACTACTGCAGGCCTTATCAAAAAATCATCTATCATGTAACCTTTTCTGAGTACCTCAAGTATGATCCCTTCGCCAACTTCCTCTGAATCTTCAGTTGCTGCAGCTTCGCATAACTGCGGATCAAATTCTTCTCCCTTTGGATCTACAACTTTAACATTTTCATTTTTTAATATGTCCATTAGTTTTTTATAAATCATGTTCACGCCTATAAAGAATTCGTCTTTCCCACCTTTTAAGCCTTTTCCAACTTCTAAAGCTTTTTCAAAGCTATCAATCACTGGAAGCAACTTTTCTATCAAATCTTTATTTGCCCTTCTAATATGTTCAACCTGTTCCTTGAGAGTTCTCTTCCTGTAATTGTCATAATCTGCATGCAGTCTTTTAATCCTGTCTATATACTCATCTTCAATCTTTTTATATTCATCTAATTCTTTTCTTAAAAGTTCTACCTCTTCTAATAGCTCTCCGGTTTCGAGTTCTTTTTCCAGTTCTTTTTTATATATGCCTTCTCCTGCTTTTTTTTTAGCTTTAGCGAATTTCTCTGATTCCTCATTGCCGCCTCCATTACCAGATCCACCACTTATATTCTCAAAGTCTTTTTTTGCTTTCTTTTTATTTTTCTCCTTATCCATAGATACTACCCCTTTTCTTATTAGACTATTTAAAACTCAGAAAAAAATAATAATATAAATTATATAATAATAAAATAGAAAATTCGAAGTTTTGTCTAGTTTCTACCACTGCTTTTTACGGTAACATCTCCGGTAGAAACAATTTCATCTGTAAAGTAGTGCCCATCACAATCAACAGGGGCAAAGTGAAAGTGGAATGTAATTGTATCCTGATTACCTGCAGAAATATTTTGAACCTTAACTGCTATCTTTACTTTTCCGCCCGGCTCCAATCCCTCAACAAGGCTACCAATTTTTTCAGGTTCTACTATTTTAGTAGAAGTATCAGTTGTAGTGGTTTCACTAACTACGGCACCAGTGGTACGATTTGTTACAGTTCTGGTTGCAACCACAGTTATTGTCATTATTCTCTTGCCCTCACCGGGTGAAGTCTTTTTAGTAGTCGTTGTCTCTGTTACTGTTTTAGTAAAATAATCATCAACACCATCGTCATCAGTATCTTCGTCATTCTGTGCAGTTTCTGTTTCAGTCTCTGTGGTTCCGCTAATATTTGCCCAGTCTGCAACATGGGTGCCATAAATACTTTTATTTGAGTAATAATAATCATCGCTGTCAGGATTCCAGATATGCACTTCCCACAATGGTGAGAGTTTCATCTCTTCATCAGGCTCAGGACTCAATTTTATCCACGCCATCATCGACTGCAGGTCTAAGGTTACATTTCCGGTATTTGTTATTTCATAATAGCGGTAAAACCATTCCCTCCTGCCTGCGCTTACATCTTCAAACGGAGGTACTTTCTCCATACTTATAGAATAGACAGGCTTTGGCAGAGCAAGTACATTGCTTGATACGGCATATCCTGCCTTATCAAGGGTCCATACCGTGTAGAAATAGGACCTTCCTTCTTCAACTTCATCGTCAATGTAGGAATCTACCGATGCATCAGGCAAAGTAGCGATAACATCGTCTCCGGAATACTCGGGATTAGCACACGGGTCCTCTATCTTAACAATCTTGTATGAGGAAAAGTTTTCATCAGTACTTGGGGTCCAACTTAAATGATTTCCATCTCCAGCAATATAACCGGAAAGGTCCGATGGATTTGGTGAGCCAACATCTTTGGAAACCATAATATCTTTTAAAGCAAGATTGCTGGCATATCCATCACCGGTCATCGACCATGCAGCTATTTCATTAGCACCTAAGTTAAGGGCTACATTCTCAAATGAAAATGCTCCGTCTTCACTTTCGTATTCGCTTACTACCCTGTTATCTACCTGTAAAGAAACATGTGAACCGGGCTGGCACTCTCCAGTTATATACACAAAAGGATTGCTTACTTTTGAAAAATAAATGCTCTCAATTTCTTTTAAGAAATCAGGGTTGTCATACACCTTGAAAATAATTTTTTTTGGAGTGTTTAGAAATATGCTAATTTTTGTGGGCTCGCTTTTCCCCCATGTAGGGTCCACTGCAAAAAGCTTTAACGTATTTTCTCCTTTAATAATTTTTATTCCATTATAAGTTTCGAAATAACCATTATTATCTACAGCAACATCGCCTGGCTCCAGTATCCCGTTTACATAAACTTCTATTTTACAGCCCTTGTCTGCATAACCTTTGACAAAAATTAATTTACTTTCTCCGCTGGCGCGCAGCTCTTCATTTGGCAAAGGCGATATAATGGTAGGGGAATTTACTGTTTTTTCTTTTATATCTAAAAGCTTCTCGCTAATATCATCTTCATCCAGTAAATCAGTTTTTGTCTCATTATCGCTTGCAGCAATCTCTGAACTTAAGCTTTCACTTCTGCCAGAACAACCAGAAGTATAAGCAATAACAATAACGCTGCATAATAAAAGCACGATGACTAATTTTATTTTTTTTATCATGGCTTTAATTGTTCATTTTACTAAAATGTAATGACTTTATAATAAAATACATTACTCTTTATATAAAGGTTTTTTTAAAAACAATTTTCCATTTATTATTTTCCTCAATTAGGTATATATATTTTTTATATCGCTTCACTTCTCCATTTCTATACCTAATTTCAAATTCTGCCACTACCTTGCTCATGTTATTCTCGTATCCCAGATAGACGGTTTTTTTAACCTCTATTCCATCCACATCAGAAAGTATGCTTACAAATTCTCTTGCAAACTTCTCTCTGCTTATACTATTTTTATCATTATTTGGCAGCAAATTATCATATATATAATAAGTATCCTCGTTGTTTAAGGATTGCATGAAATCCAATACTGCTTTTTCTGGTTCCGTTTTAAAAAAATATACCACATCAAGCTTTTTATCATACTCCCTGCACCCTGTCATAATAAAAATACTTAAAAATATCAGTATACCGCATAGTACCTTACAAAAATTATTTTTATCTAACTTCACCACTATTCAAAAAATTTTCTGAATCACATTTATTATCACAATTATATAACATTGCTATTTTAGCATTATAACACTACTGCCATATTATCTTAAAAGATAAAAGACCAATAATGATAACCTGTACTGAACTATGCATGTGTTAAAGCTTGTAAAAATAAGACAATAATTAAAAACTACTCCTTAGATATTCAATTACTGCTTCAGCTATGCACTTGCTTATAGCCATTTGATACGATGATTTCTTTAAATTTTCCCTTTCATGAACATTTGAAATAAAAGCAGGCTCAACAAGGACAGATGTCATAGATGTTTCTTTTAAGATAGCATAACCTGCTCCATGCACCCTGCAATCTAAAAGATTTAAATCATGCAAAAGCTTATCCTGGATTAAAGTAGCAATTTCCTTGCCAGCAATAGAATGGGATTTAAGTCCCTCGAAGTAAAAGCAACTGCTTCCATTTGCATCTTTATCTATAGAATAATTTAAATTAACGCTGATTATAATATCTCCACCACTCTTATTTGCATAATCGATTCTATCAAAAAGAAAAAGGCTTTGATTTTTGATATCATTTACCGTAAGTACAGTTTTTATCCCATTTTTTACCAGTATTTCTTCACAAAAATCAATTATGCCTCTGCATATATATATTTTCTCTCTATAATATTTTTCACTGCTTTGCATATCATCCATGTATCCGCCATAATCTAAAATAATCTTAAAGTCTTCCAATTTTTTTTCTTTTCTGTAATCACTAACTAAGGGAAAATTTGAAGTCTTTCGTGACATAATGACCATCTTTAGGTTCTCCAGATGTTGCAATGTTCCCTTTCCAACTATTCCGTCAGCAGGTATGTTCATATTCCTTTGAAATTCTACCAATGCCTTTTGTGTCGCCTTACAAAATATTCCATTTTCATTGTATCGGTAAAAACCTAATGTCTTAAGCCAAAACTGAAGTATCTTAACATCATCTCCTCTAAATGGCGGGTGTTTTAAGTATAGCATTCTATCCCCAATTTTATATCCTGCATCTACTAACTCCTGCCAGGTTTCCTGATCTACCATACCCGTTGCCAGAAGCCCCCTTCCCTGTTGAAATCTTTTTATAGCTTCTTCAGTTTCAACACCATAAATGCCGTCTATTTCACTTTTCCCAATGTTAAATCCTAAAAGTTTTAATCTCCTCTGTATATCCACAACCTTTACACCTGAAGAATTTTTTTTAATTACTTTCACTATTACTTAATTCCTTTTTTATATTTTAGACTTAATATTCAAAAGCAGGATTATACTAAGTCATTTAGATATTTATTCGCAGATATAGCCGCTACGGCACCGTCAGCAACAGCTGTCACCACTTGACGAAGAGGAGTGTTTCTTACATCTCCAACCGCAAAGATGCCTCTGGCAGAGGTCTCCATGTTAAAATTTGTAATTATAAAATTGTTTTCATCTAATTTAACCAGATTTTTTACAAGCTCTGAATTAGGACTAATGCCAGCATATTCAAAAACACCGTCTATCTTCATACCATGCTTTTGATTATTTTTCTTATTCTTTATAATAATTTCTTCAAGCTTATCTTCTCCCTTGAACTTTTCTATAACAGAGCTCAGCAAAAATTCAATTCTTTTATTTTCAATTGCCCTGTTTTGCAAAATTTTTATAGCACGGAGTTCATCTCTCCTGTGTATTATGTATACCTTCTTTGCAAATTTAGTCAAAAATATTGCCTCCTCTATGGCAGCATTTCCACCTCCTACAACTGCTACTGTTTTATCTTTATAAAGAGCACCATCACATGTTGCACAAAAAGAAATCCCCCTGCCAATAAACTCATTTTCTCCATCAACATTTAGTTTTTTTGGACTTGCGCCAGTAGCTATAATCAAAGTTTTGGCCAATATAACTTTGCCATCACCATGACAGCTAAACTTAAATGTCTTAGCGCTTTTAGCTTTGTCCGGGCATTCTAAATTTTTCCTGTTTCCCCCCATTTTTATGGCTGCTGTGCCAATTTCTTTAATAGAATCAATAGTAAAATATTCATTTATTTTCACGCCAAATTTTCTACAGTGCCCCACCAGTTTCTGCGCAAGCTCAAAGCCTGATATATCACCATAGAATCCCGGATAATTTTCAATAAACTCAGTATTTACTATCTGCCCACCGGCCATATATTTTTCTGCTATCTCAAATTTAATCCCGGCCCTTGAAGCATATAAAGCCGCTGCCAAACCGCCAGGCCCAGCACCTACTATTAATAAATCAGTTTTTAACTCTTTTGCTTCCATTTATATTCCTGTTATCCGTTTAAATAATCTCAATAAAAGTTTATACCGCATAAACCAAAATTTTCTACTTAATTTTATAGTTACTTAAGCTTTTAGGCTGTAAAATTAAAAAATTGTGCTCAAAACTAACTTATAAGATTAGGATAAATTAACTTAGAATTAAAATTTAAGATGAATTTGGCTTTTTTATAAGTCCCTACTTATATCTTTTTGCAGCATCCTTCATTCTATTTTCCAGCTCTTCTTCTGATCTCACTCCTGAAATATCAAGATCCATATCCATTAGGAGCCTTACAGCGCTTCTTACTATCATAGTATTTGCTATCTTGTGGCCGCCTGATTTTTTACACTCAATACCTAAATTTTCCAAGAATGAAACCATCTCCGAAGGCATGGTGATCGGTACTCTAAAATAATCCTGTTTTTTTTCTGCCATGTTCAAACCTCTTATTATATTTGTATTGCATTTTTACGTATATGAGTATATCTATCAAGCTTCATATTGTCAAATAACTAATTGCTGTATTTATCTGCAGTGGTATCTTTTAATCTTTATCTTTTTGACCATAATAAGAGTCCTTGCCATGTTTTCTCAGGTAGTGTTTGCCAAGCAGGCTTTTTTTAATATTTTCTAAGCCGGGATCCAGTAACACAGATATGAAATTCATATGCGCAATCTCCTCTAACATTACACTTATAAATACAGCTTCCTCAGCATCTTTTCCCCATGTAAACGGTCCATGACATGCAACCAGTACTGCTTTCATGCAGCGATAATCAACATTTTTAAAAGTTTCTATAATCAAAGAGCCTGTTTCTTTCTCATAATCTTTTTCTATCTGATCATCACGTATTACCTTTGTGCATGAAACTTCTCCATAAAAATAATCTGCATGAGTTGTTCCAAGACATGGCAATGAGCGTTTTGATTGTGCCCATGCAGTTGCATACCTTGAATGTGTATGCGCTACCCCGCCTATATCCTTAAATTCTTTATACAACGTGATATGCGTTTTTGTGTCAGATGACGGATTTAATTTACCCTCAACAATATTGCCGTCTAAATCTACCAAAACCATATTTTCAGGAGAAAGCTTGCCATAGTCAACTCCGCTTGGCTTTATTGCTACTATATTGCTTTCCCTGTCAATCCCCGAGACATTGCCAAAAGTATGTGTAACGAGCCCTTTTTTTACTAAATTTAAGTTAGCCTTGCAAACATCTTCTCTGAGTTTTTTTAATCTATTTTTTAACATGAGAGTTTACACCAAACCTCTTAATTGATCCTCCAATATAGTTCCTAATTCTCTATATTTTAAGTATAATTTTTCATAAGTGCCAGCATTCTTTGAATTAGGATAATATGTGGTAATAAAACCACTTCCCATATTTTTTTGAGCATCCTGAACTGTCTTGTAAAGTCCAGCTGCGACAGCTGCAAACATTGCTGCCCCCAGTGCTACCGTCTGTTCAGATTTAGCTACCCTTACGGGCATATTCAGAACATCACTGAGCACCCCCATGACAAATGGAGATTTTTGAGAAATGCCTCCAATTCCAACAACATCTTCAACATTTATGCCATCTTCACGAAAACGATCTACAATTGCCCTTGCTCCAAATGCCGTTGATTCTACGAGAGCCCTGAATATTTTTGGAGCAGTTGTTCCCAGGGTCAGACCAATAATTGCTCCTTTTAGTTTCTGATCGGCAAAGGGCGTCCTCCTGCCATTAAGCCAATCAAGAGCCAGGAGCCCTGTATCTTCAGGATTTAATTTGGAAGCTTCTTCTGATAAAACAGGTATAATCTTATCTTCAATTTCCTCTTTTAACTTTTTTGCAGCTTCATTACCTATTACTTTGCTTTCAGCAAGCAGACTTGCAGTAGGCCAGGACAGGGTATCCTTAAACCATGCGTATACATCCCCAAATGATGATTGCCCTGCTTCAAGACCTATCATCCCTGGAATAACCGAGCCATCTATTTGTCCGCAAATTCCTTCAACCAATTTGTCAGACAATACTTCCCTTGAAGCTACAGCTATGTCACAGCAAGAAGTGCCCAATATTTTAACAAATGTCTTTTCCTTTATTCCTGCTCCTACTGCTCCCATATGAGCATCAAATGCTCCAACTGTAATAGCTATCCCCTCGTTTAACCCAAGTTTTTGAGCCCACTCTTTTGATAAAGTCCCAGCCTTTTCATCTGAAGTATATGTTGCTCTGTAAAGTCTTTCCCTTAGCCCGCTTAACAGATTGTCAACTTTTACAAGAAATTCTTCTGGAGGCAGGCCTTCCCAGTCCTGGTGCCACATTGCCTTGTGCCCTGCTGCGCATCTACTTCTTTTCAAAGTAGCAGGATTAACATTTCCTGTAAGAAGCGACGGAATCCAATCTGCATGTTCAACCCAGGAATATGTCTCATTCCTTACTTTTTCGTCATTGCGAAGCACATGAAGAATTTTTGCCCAGAACCACTCAGATGAATAAACTCCGCCTTCATATTTTGTAAAATCTATGCCTCCCCAGTTTTTTGCAACTTTGTTAATTTCCTCTGCCTCGCCTATAGCAGTATGGTCTTTCCACAGTACAAACATTGCATTTGGATTATCCTCAAATCCTTCCTTTAGGGCTAGTACCGTTCCTTCCTTATCCACAGGTGCAGGGGTGGAGCCAGTCGTATCAACTCCAATACCTATTATTTTATCAGCAATATCTCTTGATACCTTTTTTAAAGCTCCCAGTATTGAATCTTCAAGAGCTTCAATATGATCAAGCGGATGCTGCCTAAACTGGTTTTTAGCTGGATCACAGTACTCTCCCCTCATCCATCTCGCATAATAAGAAACATGGGAAGATTCCTCTTTCCCGGTGACAGCATTAACAATAACAGAACGTACCGAATCAGTACCAAAGTCAATACCAATTACATACTTATCTTCACCCATTGGCCCAATCCTTTCGTAAATTTATTTTATAGTTTTTTATTGAGTTGCCTGCCTGTATTTAATAATACAAACATTCAGCAAATATTAAAATAATTTTATAAACTAACATACATATTATTGGCCGCCTGTAACCTCTTCTTCTCTTTCCCTAAAGTACTCAACCGATATTTTTACAAGCCTGTCTAATTTCTCTGGAGCCGGTTTCCCATACATTGCAGGATATGGATCTCCTCCTGGACCCAACGGCTCAGGAGTTACAAAACAAGAATCATCGTTGTTGTAACCAATTACATACAGAGCCATAATTAATGTATCAAGGTCAAGAAAGCCTTCTCCCAGAGCATCTCTGTTGGTATCAGCCATATGCAAGTTAGTCAACATTCCTTTAGCCTCTATGATAGCTTTTCCAATATGATCCTCTTCTACAAGCATATGGTATACATCCCCATTAATATGCTTCACTCCGGGGCTTCCTACTGCTTCTATGTACCTTTTAGCATCTGAAAATGTGTGGCAAAAGCTTACTTCAGCAGATCTAATAGGTTCAATTGCACCTCTTATGCCAGCGCCTGCAAATTCGCCAGCCACTATCTTCAAAGTTTCAACTGACCTGTAAACTTCCATATCATCATAAGCATCAGGTCTGCCAACAGCACCAGGCACAATTAAAAAGTATTTAACTCCAAGCTGCACACCTAATTCAACGTTTCTTTTTATATAGTCAATAGCATTTTGCCGTATAATCGGCCTGTTGGAAGACATGTCATTATCTCGAGAAAACATTCCGCATATTCCAGCTGCTTCTATATTATAATCTGACAAAATTTTCTTAACTTCGCTTGCCTTATATCCTAAATCCTGGCCATACCTGTTTCCATGCAGCTCTATATGCTTAATACCATATTTATTTAATCTCTTTGCTGAATCTTCCAGCGACTCTACACCAAATCCCCAGTTAGACCAGGAAAACTTTATCCTATTTTTAAAAGCCTGAGGATTTTTCTTTTTAAGCTCTATGAATTTGTTTTTTATCTCCTGATCGATTAATTGATAATTCTGAAGTTTCATATTGCAACCCCTTATTTTGTTTTATGATACATTTGCCATGCCCTGATAAAATTATCAGGGCAAAATTCTTTAAATTTTTTAGTTTTATTTCTTATCTGGCATATCAGGATTACAATCAGGCCCAAAGAATTTAAGCATAACCAGAGGTCCATTTCCTTCATTTTTAACAGAAACTCCCCTGGTTGCAGCTGGGTAGGGCACAAAAAACTCGTCATTTGTTAGATCTCCAAATCTAATAAGCGTGGGAGATTCTACAGCTATATCGTTTATTGTACCATGACCCTGGATAGTAATTAGACCATATGCTCCACTGTCTTTTAATGTAACTTCAGCTCCGGGATATACTGTTAGCTCTTTTGCAGAAAACACCTCAACTCCTGATACCTTTCCATATACTATCCACTTTTCAATATATTTGTCTGGCGTAGGGTTATCTATGGAAATAGGCCCTAAAAAGAATCTTTCTTTAAAATTAGGAGTTACATTTAATTCCCAATCCATAACATCCAGCAGGTAGTCCACATCATTTTTTTTATCTTCTGGTACATCCTTTACAAGAAGCGATCTATCTACTGGTTTCCCGGCTACTACCGACTGATACATGCCATATACATCTGACGCCCACTGAGGCTCAAAAGAACATAGCGACCCTGGAGCATGCAGTATTCCTGGAGGCAAAAGCCATCCGGTTCCTGGCTCCAGCCTGTAAGCTTTTGAAAGATTAGTAATCTTATTATCGCCTTTTTCAAAGTCGATTAAACATTTTCTTACTTGTTCTTTTGTCGTACCCGGTTCCAACCCAAAGAATGTATAGGGAAAATTATTTTCAGAAAAATTTACCTGAGGAGGGAAATAATAAGCTTCAGGCTTTCCTTCCATACCAACATTCTTTGCATGTTCTTCTCTTAAGTGTATGTGGTGTGGAAGAGCATCCATATTATCAAAAAATTTAGCAAAAACCTTGAGACCTTTCCACTTATTCATCACTTTATCTCCAAGGATTGCCGCTCCATCAGCTTCTATCAAATTCCTCAGCAACATTTTCTCATTGCCGCATACTACATAGCTCATACCTTCATCCTCTGGGGTTCCAGGACCGTTGTCTGCCTGACAAGCAGAGGAAAACCATCTCTCGTCTATTCCGCCCCTATTTGTCCCTAAGGCAAAAAGATCATCAGTGTGGAGTTTTAATCTTCTCCCTGGTATACAGAAAGCCCTGGGTACCCAGGTTGGTGCCAGGTGCAATAGCCCGTTATTGGTTTCGAGAGCTTTTTTGATAAATTTTTTTACATCCTTGCTCATAATACCTCCAGAATTGTAATATTTTTAATTATCTAATTTTATTTATATGGACACTTTATCTATTATATCATTAAGTTTTTCTCTGTAATATTTAAACTCCCTCCAGGGAACCTCTGGTGGTATAAAATGGTCCCCGTACGGGATATACCCTCCTTGTTTTAGCAACCATTCTGCGGGTTCTAAAAATTCATCTATTCTTTTCTTACCTAAAGCTATATCTAATTTTGGGATTCCTCCCATTATTTGAAGAGTAGGATACTTTTTCCTGGCAGCAACCACATCCATTCCTGCGCTCACTTCCATAGGGTAAAGTCCAGTTATACCTGCTTCCATAAATAGTGGAATTAATTCATTGCAGTCTCCATCAGTGTCAGCCAGTATTATTTTTACTCCTTTGCTATTTAGGAAACTTACTAATTTTCTATAATAAGGAGACATAAACTCTTTGAATAGCTTAGGCGAGATCATGGAACCTCTTCCTGATGAGACATCTTCCCATAAGTTTGCTAAATCAACATCTACATCAGAGAGAATTTCCTCCCACAAAGCTATCCAGATATCTGTAAGCCTATCTAAAATATCTTTAATAAGGTCAGGCTTATCATAGTAAAACATAAACAAATTTTCATAACCTATAAGATGGGTTAGGCTTCCAAAAAGCCCATTAGGATAACCGCCTACAGCCAGCGGATAATCTCTATTTTTGTATTCCTTAACTAACTCAGGCCAATTGCTGGGAAGCCTTTCTTTTATATTATCAAGCCTCATTTTCTCCTCTTTTAGCTGGCTCCAGGAATTCCAATCTCTTACCAGCCAGCCAAGACCGCTTGGAAGAACTTGTTGTTCTTTTGAATATCTTCTTGTTGCACCGTCAATATCTATATAATCAACATATTTCTCATCCTCACGTAATATTTTTACTTCAAAATGCGGATATATAAACTGCTCTGCGCTTACCAGCATCTGGCAAGCATCTAAGTTAAAATACTCTTTAATATCGCAGTCAAGCGGAAACCCCTGAGTAGGCCAGTACAGGCCTCCTATCATGGAAGCTATGCCCTTTGGAAGTTTTACCTCTCTCTCAGGTTCATTATATATTTTTTCAAATAATGTTTTACCTTTTTGCCATTCATTTATCCACACAGGCGTATACAAAGAAGTAGTAGTATTGGCAGTATTGGTTGGAATGCGAGGATATTTTTTTTTGGGCAAACCTTCTCTGTACCATCTTTCAATTGTCGCACCCCAGATTCCGAATTCCCATTTATTTGCAGCAGCTTTTGGATTAAAATCCATGGTTTCTAAAAATTTTTCCCGCGAGTTCATTTTTTTGCCTTCCTGAATCAAAAAATATCTATATTCTTCTGACTGAATCCCTGATTACCAAATTGGGATTTAGTATCTGCACCCTCTTTGAGTATTTTCCATTTTCTAATTTATTTATTAAATTTTTACCAACTACTTTTCCTAACTCAAACATATCATGATGCACAGTTGTAAGCTTTGGAAATGAAAATCTCGAAAATATCATGTCATCATAGCCCATTACAGAAACTTCATCAGGAATTTTAATGCCCTTTTCCGAAAGAAAACTCATTAAAAGAATAGCAATTGAATCAGATGTTGTAAAAATAGCTGATGGTTTTTTTTCTAATATTTTATTTCCATTGCTATGTATAGATTTTTCAATTTTTCTGTATTCCAATGGTACGTCTAAAACAAATTCTTCTCCAATCCCATTTAAATTTAGAACATCCGTAAATCCTTTGACTCTCTGATCAAAAATATAAGTTTTGGTATCATAAGAAATGATGCCGATTCTTTTATGGTTATTCTTCAATAAAAATTTTGCAGCTAATTTTCCACCAAGATAATCGTTGCTTGAAACATACGGTGTGTTTACATTTGGAATAATTCTATCAACCATAACACATGGTATTTTTCTTTTCTGCATTTCGGTAATGAAAGCTTCTTCTCTCTCGTTTCCATAGACTCCAGAAAAAATAACTCCGTCTATAAATCTATTATCAATAATTTTTGCAATTTCAAGTTCTTTTTCTAGACTTTGTTCGGCATTAAAAACACTCATGCAATATTTATTTTGATACAATATGAATTCCACCCCTCTGATTAAATCTATAAAAAGAGGTTGTTCCAGATCTGGCACCAGTAAAGCTATTGTCTTAGTTTTTTTTGTGGTAACCGCACTAGCAATTTTTGATGGCTCATAACTATATCTATTGCAAACTTCTGATATCTTTGCTCTCGTAGATTTCTTAACCAAAGATTTCCTGTTAAAAAATCTTGAGATTGTAGCCACCGATACCCCGGCCTCTTTTGCAATAATATAAATATTGACTTTTTGCTTCCCTGTTTTTCTCATATCTTTACTGTAAAAATTTCTGCTTTTAAAAAATTATTCATATAGCTAGTAACAGCAATGCTGCCATATCAAAAACTCAACAAACTCAAATAGCACTTGCCATTAATCCGGCAAAATGGTTTCAATTCCCAAAACTTCACAAGCTGTCACCAGCTCTTCCCTGTAATTTCCCTCTACCACATGAATATGGTTAGATCTAAGAGAATTAATAAAATTTTCCTGGCTACAATCAGGTCGTACAAAAACATGAGGTTGCTGAGAATTAGTTTCGTTAATTTTTTCAAGCGGCATATCCAGAGCTTCACCAGTAGTTATTAACATTACATACTTTCTATTTACTCTTGATAGCCTGGCCATAGTAACATTGCCAGGTTTACCTACATATCTTGGACATGCTCCGCCAATTTTCCAGTAGAACTCCCGTAGCCCCTCTGTTACCCAGATAACATCTTTCCTTGACTTTGCAAAATCAGTAGGTTGGGAACCACAGTTGCACATTCTTATCATGTTATCTTCGTAGTCATAATAAAGTACATCGGTAAACATAGTTGTCCCACCAGTTATATTATTTAGTATCTGCATGGTTAGAGCACCATTAGAGTCTGCTTCACAAGCAGCAACAAAAGAGCAGTTCTCACTAAATCCATCATTGGATGTATCATTTAGAAGAGCATGGGCAACACAAAAAGTAGTATAGCATGATGGCATCTCCGGAAGACATTTCACTGAAATAAAATCATATCCCTTTTCCTTGATTACTTCTCTGAGTACAAAATAGAGCTTTATTTGGGCTACCATTACTTCGTCTCTAACTTCTACACCACCAAATTCTTTTTTCATCCAGAATAAAAACTTTTTAGCTTGTTTATCTGAGTATTTCTTAGATCTTCTAATAATATCTACTTGCTCAAATCCATCAACGTCCACTCCAAACCTTGACATCCACTCAGAAGGATCTATTTTTGCTGTATACATACCCATACATCTACTTCCACCAACACCGTATACCATGCCTCTTAACTTTGTTGCTCCCGCAATTCCATTGCAAAGAATCCTAAGTTTACCCAGAACTCTTTCATCATCAAAATCTCCGTAAACTAGATAATTCTTTATTCCTACCTCGTCTAGGGCTCCTCTTACTATAGCACCTCCAACAATGCCAAATGTTTCAATACTTGAATTAGCCCACACTATAACTGGAACATCTGCCTTTATTGCTGCAATGACTGCCGTGCTTGAATAAGTCCATGTTCCAACATAGATTACCAGTGCATGAATCCCTTTTCTGCGCAGTTTTTCACCCTGCTCGGACATTTGAATATTAGTCCTGGCAATATCCCCGCAGTCATATACACTAACTCCCGTTCCCTTTAGAGCTTCCCTTGCCCTTGGAAGATAACTTTTTACTTTGCTTATAAAAGTATCAGGCCATGTGGTATCAAGCGACATTGTTACTATTAACCCTATCTTCGTGCTCTTTTCTTTATAAAACATTATTCCTCTTATTTAAAATTGTATTTTCATAAAATTAGCTTTACTATTGTTATGGCCTAATACTCTGTAGAGCACTAGGCCATATTCTCAAAGATACTATTCCTGCTAGTAATTTAAGCAACACATAGTTTATATAGTTATATTCTACAAACTACTATATAATCTCTTTTACTCCCACAATTCTCTACATATTTCAATGTATTCATCTGCATTGCTAGCATCTATAATTGGCGTTTCCATATAGTTAAAGTATTCAATCTCTTCACCAGCAAGAATTTTTTCCATTGTTTCCATAGAAGTAATAGCATCTGTTGCGGGTGACTGAAATACTGTAAACAGCATCCATCCCTGCTGTATGTATTCCACTGCTTGCACCTGCCCATCACATCCGTTTGTTATAATTTGTCCTGCCTCTTTCCCTGCGTTTTGGAGTGCATTTACAACGCCAATACCCATACCGTCATTGTGCGAATAAATCATCTGCAATTCATCGCCATACGTTGTAATCCAATTCTCTGTAAGTGCTTGGGCTTTGTCAGGTGACCAGTCACCAGGCTGTAAATCTAAAAGATTAAATCTGTCAGTTGCTCCCATTTCTTTCAGTTGATCATCAAAGCCGTTTTGCCTGTCAATTGCAGCTGAATAACCAGCTGTTCCTGTTACGTGGCAATAATTAATTTTCTCAATTCCATTTTCATCAAGATAGTTTACATAATACTCACCCATCGCTCTACCTTCGAGATAACTATTAGGTCCAGCAAATCCTCTCAATTCATCAATCTCTGCAGGATCAGTCATAACGTTTGAAGATAACATAGGAAGTTTTCCATCTGTTTCTTTATAAACATTCTTAATTACTGCTACTATGCCAGCTGCATCTACAGGCATTATCATTAGCCCGTCAACACCTTTAGCCACCATATCTTCTATTTGATTAGATTGGGTATTTATGTCTCCCTTGGCATCGGTCAATATAAGTTCCCATCCTCTCTCTGCAGCTTCTTTCCTTAGAGCTTCTGCATAAGGAAAACAATACGGACTATCCTCGATAAATGGCATTGAAAAACCTACCACTGTTTTCTCTTCTACAGCTTCTTTTTTGCAGCCTGCTCCCAACAGCATCGATACCATAAACACTGCAATCAGTATTAGTATGATTGATTTTTTCACTTTTTCCCCTTTCTCATTTACTATTTTATAAGCTTTTAATAAAATTAGGTGCGAGATTTGTTTAAGTTTGTTAGACCGTCTGGAACCTTAATAAGCAAATCTCACTTTTGTTTGCCATCCATCACCTCCTACCTTAAGGTCATTTCCTGTCTCCTGGTTGTGAGCGCATCTGTGACTACAACTATTATTATTATTGAACCTCTAAACAAAGATTGATAATTAGTATCTATGTTAAATATAACCATTGCTCTTTCTATGATCCCCAGTATTATTACTCCTTGTATCGTTCCGACAACTCCGCCTTTCCCGCCAAACAGGCTCGTCCCACCTAAAACAGCTGAAACAATTACAAGCATCTCTATGCCAGAGCCGAAAACTGCTGATGCAGTATTAACGCTGGAGCTTAAAACTATCCCTGCAATAGCTGCAGTAAACGAACAAAAAACAAAGTATAAAAAAGCATATAGGTTTACATTAATTCCTGCCAGTTTTGCAGAAAGTGGATTCCCCCCTATCGCATAGTCATTTCTTCCAAATTTTGTATATTTTAGAATATACCATGCAGCCACATACATAATTATTAGAAGAAGTACTCTGTAAGGTATCCCAAATACAGAACCTCGCCCTATAA
Organism: uncultured Actinomycetota bacterium; assembly: GCA_964392345.1. Lineage (GTDB taxonomy): Bacteria > Actinomycetota > Humimicrobiia > Humimicrobiales > Humimicrobiaceae > JAUVXY01. Next base: position 8,816 of record CAYMPQ010000010.1, on the reverse strand, counting down.
TCTGAAAAGCGTCAATTGTCCCCTTAATAGGTGTGCTTTTGGTGATACCCAAACCAAGGCCCCTAAAGATTATCATCGTACCAAGCGTTACTATAAAGGCGTTAATCTTACCTTTTACTACTAAAAGCCCATTTAAAGCGCCGATGCTGGTACCTGCCAGGAGACCGCCAAGAATAGAAATAAACAACCCAAAAGGCTGGAGAAGTATTGTTATAATTCCACTAAACGCCATAACCCCGCCTACAGATAAATCAAACCACCCACTTATGAGAAGTATTGTCATACCAACTGCCATAATTCCAAGGATGGTTGTATGGTCTAAAATACTTGTTAAGCTTCTTATAGTAAAAAAACTTTTGTCTGCGGCACTTAAAACTATAATTAAAACGATTATTATAAAAAGGAGTTTCTTGTCTATAGCAAAATTAGTTATTTTTTTTGCTGTCACTTTCAATATAGCAACCTCTTTCTTCTATTGAATTCATCGTATAAAACTGCGAGAATCAATATAATTCCTTTAATCATTTGTTGGTATTCAAATGGAATTCCCATGAGCATCATACCATTATTCATAACAGCAAATATCATTAGCCCAATTGCTGTTTTATAAATCCCGCCAACCCCGCCTGAAAGCGCCGTTCCTCCTAAAACCACTATGGTTATTACATCAAAAAGATAATATGAAGCTGTACCTACTCGAATTCTTGGCAGCCTTGAAGTGAGAATTACTGATGCAACTGCAATTATAAACCCATTGATAACATAACTGCCCATTATAATATTAGAAGTATTAATTCCAGCAACTTTAGCTGCTTTATCATTTAAACCTGTTGCAAAAAGTCTTCGTCCTGCTGCAGTTTTATGCAACAGTATGCCAAATACGATAAACACAATTATTAAAATATAGGCCATTACCGGTATGCCTAAAATACTTTCATCCCCTATGTATGAAAAAATTCTTTCTGTTCTGCTTTTTAAATTTCTCCCACCAGTCATTATCAAAGCTGTAGCTGTAAACAAAATTTGTGTTCCAAGGGTCACTATAATGAAGTTGGCCTTAATCTTTCCTATTAAGTACCCATTAATAGAGCCACAAATAATCCCGGTTAAAATTGCAGCTGAGATAGCAGTTATATACCCAAAAGGCTGCAGCATTACATTTACTACTGCACATAAAGCAAGAATAGAAGCTGCGGAAAGATCTATTCCTTTTCCAATAACAACTATGGTCATCCCGCAAGCCATTATCCCAAGCACAGTTACTTGCCTGATAATGTTAAATAAGTTCCCTGAAGTTAAAAATTTATCCGAGACAAAATTCATCAGTACCAAAAAAATAATCAGAACCAAAAGCATTGCCTGACTGTAAAACAACTTTACAAAGCTTTTTTTAAAACCTATGTCACTACTTTTGGTTGATATATCATTCATCATTTTTCCCCTGACTAAGCATTTCCAACCGCTGCACTCAGCAGTTTTTCTTCGCTCAGCTCCTCTTTATTAAATGTATTTACCAGGATACCTTCTCTTATAACAGCAACTCTATGGCACATACCTATTATCTCCGGAAGTTCAGAAGAAATCATTATTACAGACACACCTTTGTTGGCAAGATTTTTAACGAGTGTATGTATTTCCTTTTTTGCCCCAACATCAATTCCTTTGGTCGGCTCATCTAAAATTAATATCTTTGGATTTGTCGAAAGGCATCTTGCAAGTGCCACCTTTTGTTGATTTCCGCCACTTAGATTCATAACCAATTGCTCCAAAGACGGGGTCTTGATTGAGAATTCCTTAACATGACGCTTGGCTAAATCTTTTTCTCTTTTTGAACTGATAAGTCCTATTCTGGATAAAATCTTTTTTAGCAACAAAATAGTTATATTAGCTGCTACTGAAAACCCCTGAATAATACTTTCCGTTCTTCTATCTTCAGATACAAAGCCAAATCCATTGCTGATTCCATCTGCAGAACTTTTAATACTTACCTTTTGCCCATATAAAAATAAATCACCGCTATCCAACCTGTCCAAGCCAAAAATTGATCTTACAATCTCACTTCTTCCAGCACCAACAAGACCGGAAAGTCCCAATATTTCTCCTTCTCTAAGCGTAAAACTTACATCTTTAAATTTACCTTTTCTGGTTAAATTCTTAGCTTCAAAAATTATTTTTTGGCTGGCTTTATAGCTTTTTTCTCCATACAAGTCACCCAATTCTCTTCCAACCATGTACTTTACAATATCAGCTTCGTCAGTTTCACTTACTTCCATTGTTTTTACTGTTTTTCCATCACGCAAAACTGTAACCTTGTCTGCAATCATGAATATCTCTTTTATTCTGTGGGAGATATAAATTATAGAAGTTCCACCGCTTACTATTCTTCTAATGATGTTAAACAAATTCTCTGTATCTTCCTCTGTAATAGAAGAAGTAGGTTCATCCATTATTATTATTTTTGATTTTACAGAAAATGCTTTTACTATTTCAACTAACTGTTGCTGGGCAGTAGACAGGCTGTTTACCAAGACATGCGGCGTCAAATTTATAGATAAATCCTTTAATAATTTTTCAGAATATTTAAATATTTGTTCCCAGTTTATTTTGCCAAACTTATTTGTAGGCTGCCTTCCCAAAAAAATATTTTCAGCAACTGTAATGTCTTGCACGAGTGAAGTTTCTTGATATATGGTGCTGATACCTAATTCAATTGCATGCTTTGGCCCCTGGATGTTAATTTTTTCACCGCTGATTTTTATTTCTCCGTCAAAGTCATTCCCGTATGAGCCTGACAAGATTTTGATAAGAGTTGATTTGCCAGCACCATTTTCACCAACAATTGCAAAAACTTCTCTTTCTTTTAGATTAAACGTAACATTATCCAGCGCTTTAACTCCTGGGAACTCTTTTGATATGTTACTCATTTCTAAAAGGTATTCATTATTGTTAGCCATAAAAATCCTAAATAAAAAATCCTAATAATGAAACCTGTTACTGTAACAGGTTTCATTATTATATACAATGATATTATTTTGTGTCAAGGTTTTTTTTGGTTTACTAAACAAAAGATAGAAATAGACTGTTTTTTATAGTTTCTACACTTATTTTATTTATCTTAATAAAAACTTTCACATTCTATATCTTTTCAGATTTCTCTACCAGCGGCAAAACATTTTTATCTATAGATTCCTCGCTATCACCTACATCAGCTTTAAAAAGTGACCAATTTTCTCTGTGCTCTACAAATCCTCCAGCAGGTATTTTATCAAAAGCTCCAAGCGTTTCTATTTCCAGTATGTCTGGATCTGTATAAATTTCAGTGTTAACCCCAAGGTCCGTATATTTAGCTTCAGGATCATATTTATATCTTTTTATAAAAAGATCATCTTTCAGGCTATAAGCTACCCAGCCAGTAGTGTTTAGTATACCAAGTTTTTGTCTTGATTTTGCGTTAGGATATTGTTTTAGCTGAATATACTTTGCTCCCCAGACCCATCTTGGGTCATTCATCTTTGTATAAGCCCAGAGGACCAAAGGTCTTACAGGCGTTAGTTTTTCTTCCCATGACTGAAAAGGCTCCTGTGGAATAATTGCTCTTCCGCCAAGGTTCATTACAGTAAGTACCCACGGGGCAAACTCTATGTCCCATAAATTTTTGTTATATATTCTGTACAGCAGATTTACTTGATTGTCTTTCGGGTTTACCATTATTTCAATCTCCTTCTGCATGCCTGTAGTTTCCTCAATATCCTGAGTAAGTTTTAATGTTTTTCCATCCAGACAATATCTAACCGGACTGTTATCGGGAAAATAACACCTTGGACTTGCTTCCGGTCCATGCCACAGCCTGCTTCCTCCATACAATCTGTATTCGCTGCCACCAGTTTTTCCTATCTGATCAGGAAATTCTCTGAACATATTCTGTCCACCAATAAATCCAAATCGTATAATCCTTGGCCCTACATCAGTGGTGGCAACAAGCTCAATATTATCATTTGACAAGCGTATGCAATTTTTCCATCCACCATAGTTATATTTTTCCTGAATTTCCATTAAACCTCTCCTTTATTACATAACTTATTTTATATTAATTTTTAGCTTTTCAATTATCTTTGCAATCTCCTGACTATACTTTTTTTCATGCTCTGCAAGAAACTGTTTCCATTGAGGACTTTGCTTGATAACATCCTCTGCAGATAATTTTACAACTGCTTTGCTATTGCCCTGATTAACTGTCCTGATCATCGCCTGTGGATTTCTTTCTATGCTCGTTTTAAAACTGCTGTAGGCCTGTTCTTTTTCTTCCTTAGCTCTTTTTTGTAAATCTACTATAAAATTAAGATCTTGCTCAATTATTGGCATATTTTGATTTTCTTTTAAAGCTTCAATTGCTAAAATTCCTTTTTTCCTCTTTTCAAATTCAGCATGGGAATTTCCCAATCTTATAGACTCAATCAAGTTTAGCTGCGCTTCCTTTAGTAACGATAATTTGCTTCCCTTTAAGCTCTTCCATAGTCCATCTGCACTAATTTTTCCTTTATAAAATTTCGCCATCAAAGGTTTTAACTTTTTTACATTTTCTATTTTTTCTTTCTCTTCAGGCGTTAATTCACCAATCATAGATGCTTTTTCCATAGCAATCTCAATAGCAGTTTTTATTTTCCCATCCATTTTTTACTCCCCATAAAAAATTTAAAAAATCTATCCTGATATTCTTCGAATAGCCCCCACATGTCCAGCTCCTGCTTCAATTTGGATGGTTCAATCTCTCCTTTTTCAAATAGTTTGAATAGATTCTCTATTTCATCCCTGGCTGCAATTGGAATCCCAAAGGTATCTCTGGCAATTACCGGATAGCCAACATCACTAATTTTAATGATACTCCTTTCCTTCAGGTCAGGCAGCTGAGAAAGGTAAGCACTCCTGGTTATCATTTCCTGAACAAACTTTGATAAAGAAACATCCCAGAATTCATCAACTCCCTTAATGATGGCACAAAATGGATCACTTCTTTTTTCTATTTCACTGGCAATTTTCTTAGCTATTGTTTCTAAAGAATTTGGAACAATATTCATTTTTTCAGAATCTCTTTTAAATTTTAAATTGTAAAGCAATACAGCAAGGTCATTATTTTCTTGCGCAATCATTTCAAGAGCTCTCTTTGCCTTCTCGCTGAACCCTTCCACTCTGAGCATGTAAGACGAAGTGATCAATTTTGGTCTTTGCCACGTTATTTTTCCTTCCCTGATGACTGTTTCAGACTCAGGCCCCCTTCCTTCAAACTCAAGATACAGCGGCTCCGTCAGAATGTAATAATGAATAGTGGTTGAATCAAAAGTGGAAAGCAACTTTTGAGGTAACTTTAAAATTTCTGTGTGCTCAATTGCATACCTTATTTTTTCATCCATCTTCATAATATACCGCTTCCTTTTCCTATATAACTGTGTGTTATTCCAACCCCTGGCAATTTAGCTATTTAATTACTTTTGCTCCCTGCGAAAAATTTTTCCATATATTTTAATCAAAATCTGCGTATATTTCACCAAAGTTGATGCCAGAGATAATTTTTGATTTATATTTTTCACTCAGGCTGATTTTTGCATACGACATATCTTCATTCTGTATTCCATTATTTAAAGATAAGTATGCCTCAATGAACGCAGACAGGTCATCGGCTCCCTTTACAAGTTCCCCATCTCTTACATCAGTGTTGGAAAACTCATCTTCTGTAAACATTCTAATATCAGAGTGCCATTGTCTTGGAATCAGCTTATAGATTTTTTTCTCCATTTCCTGCTGTTCATATTCCTTTATAATGTCATAAAGACCTTCAACAGATTTTTTTACAGGATTAATTATATCCCGGGTTAAGACTTCGGGTAAATCATGAAAAAGTCCGGTAAAATAGTTATTTACGCATCTCTCCCTATCTGCTTTTACTAGATAAGAAAATAGATAAGACAATATTGCAACAATCAGCATGTGTCCAAGAACTGATGTTTTGGGAACCCTGTGCAAATGGCTCCAGCGTATTTGAAAACGCAATTGCCCGCATATATTCACAAAATCTGTTAGCTTTTTTGAGCCAAGAATTTTTTTCATGCTTTTTAAGTCGCTGTACTTTTCCTGTTTTAACTGAATGCTCTTGCTGATTTCATTGTTTTGATAACCACCAGGATTTCCTCTTTTAATAATGTCAAACTCCCATTTAGTAACATAAAAGTGTGCAGCATCAACAATCCTCTGGTTTATATCCTCCTCATCACTCATAAGAAAACTTTCAAAACGTTTGCAAAAGTCATCGCCTAAATGAGAAATAATGGGGTTTATTTTATTAAAGACCCATTGATTCAGCTGCCTGTACTCTTTATTGTTTTCTTTTATCTTATGGAACAAAGGTGGTTTCAAATCAGTCAGCACTATCCTCTGAAGAAATTCAAACAGTCCTGTCTCAATTATTTTTATCCAGTCTATCTCTTTTCCATTTATATCTTCCTCGCATTTTCCCAGTACATAAGCAACTATCATTTTATGGGCCTGTTTGTCCAGCTCTGTAAGTTCTACAATACGTATCTGGTCGTTCCACCTTTGCATGCTCGCAGCTTCATAAATTTTTAGTAACAGAGGTTTTCTTATCATAAGTACCTTTTATAAGTTTAAATAATATTAGCCTTTGTGTAAAATTATATAACTTTTATATTTATAGACAATCTTAAATTTCTGCTAATTGCCGAATCTCTAATTTATTTTTAATGTTATATTATAAATAGTATAATAATCTATGTTAAGGCATATAAAAATACAAATATTTTAATTTAGCCTTAATCATTTCTATAAAATTTATTTTAATAAAAAAAGTATTATTTAAAAATGCCTCAGGAAAAAAAGTTTTATAACAAAAGAAAAACAAAGCTGCTGGGAGAACTGGAAAGAATAATTTCTGAAATAAAAGAACTTGACATAGAAAAAGTAATACTGTTTGGTTCCATAGCAAGCGGAGACATACACAACATGAGTGATATTGACCTTATAATTATTAAAAAAACTAAGAAAAGATTCCTTGAGAGACTGGATGAATTTTATTCTTATCTGAAACCAAGATGTGCAATTGACATACTTGTTTATACCCCTGAAGAATTCTCTTGTTTGATTAAGACTAATAATTTTATAAAAAGTGCAGCCAAAAATGGAAAAGTAGTCTATGAAAAAGCAAAAAAGGATAGCAGGGGCACTTAGGTGGCTACTGCAGTCTGAACAGGATTTAGATGATGCTAAATTTAATCTGTCTGGCGGCAGATATAATGTAGCATGCTTTTTGGCTCAGCAGTCTGCAGAAAAAATACTGAAAGCGTACTTGTTTAGGAAAGGTGCCTATTCTGTGTGGGGGCATTCTGTGGCCGATTTGTGTGATGACGCTACAAAATATGACATGGGTTTTGAAAAACTGTTTTCAATTGCAGGCCCTCTTGATATGTATTACATGCCTACAAGATACCCTGACAGCCTTCCGGAAGGTATCCCCTCCAAAGCTTTTATAGAAGAAGATGCAGGGCGCGCCATAGACATGGCAGAAAAAATTATGGATTTTGTAAAATCCAAAGAAAATTTTATGAAATAGCTTTTACATAGAATGTACCCCAGGCTCATCTGTAGAAACTTCTTCCCATACTCATACCAGCGAGATTTACTACTCTTATCCTGCCTTCCGCCTCATCAGCCATTCTAACTCAAGAAGCTTTGATGTATAATGTTTTTAACTGTAGTGGTTCAGCCAAATACGCCATTATCTTATTTTTTTAAATTATATCAACACATAAAATTTTAGGTTATATAGAAATGACAACAATCAAAATTGGCCTGTTAAACAAAAAAAGAGGGAATTTTAAAATACAAGAAAAATTTGTAGGCATAGATAGTGTAGTTGACGAAACACATAAAGAAGTTGCCCACCACAAACAAGCACTGCTTGATGCCGGGTATGAAGTATGTACCATTGACTGGGGTGAATCTTTTATTAAAGATTTGAAAGACAGCAATGTTGATTTAGTGTTTAATGTTTCAAGTATGGCAGAAGCTGCTATATTAGAAGAGCTTGAAATACCTTTTGTAGGATCAGATACTACTGCAATTGCTATTGCAGCAGATAAATCATTATCAAAAAAAATATGGGAAAGTGAAAGATTGCAAATTTCTCCTTTTCGTGTGGCAAAATTTGTAAAAGATTGTTCTGCATTTAAAGATAACCCGCCCTTTGGTTATCCTTTGTTTATCAAACCTATTGCAGGCAGAGGAAGTGCTGGAATTAACGACAGCTCTGTTATTAAAAATTATGAGCAACTTGTAAAAGGTGCCAGAGAAAGATTAAATACAATAAAGCAACCTGTTTTAATTGAAAAGTTTTTGCAGGGAACAGAAATTACTGTTGGCATAATAGGTAGTGAAAATGATATTAAGGTACTCCCGCCGCTTGAAATTTCCTTTAATGGAGCTACAAATTTTTTAACGTTCGATAAAAAAGAATTTGATAGCGATGATTTCTATTGTCCAGCCAGATTAAATGATGAAGATATGTACAGAATCAAAGAACTGGCAAAAAAAGCTTACAGGGCTATTGGCTTTAAAGATTATGGACGGATTGATACTGTACTAACTAAAGAAGGTCCTTATCTTTTGGAAAGTAATTCTTTTGCGGGACTGATGTGTACGCCAAAAGAAAAACCACGTAGTTACATTGGTTTTATGGCTGTTGCAGATGGCATGAGTGCTCCAGACTTAATTGATGAAATTGTAAAATCAGCTTTAAAAAGATATAAAAT
>CAYMPQ010000009.1:0-38761 GCA_964392345.1 uncultured Actinomycetota bacterium | reverse complement strand
TATGCTTGCTGTGTTAATATTTAGTTCAAGTTTTCAGAGCTTATTGTCAACTGTTTTTAAAAGGTAAAAAATATGGAAAAAAACCTGCAGAAGCAACTGGATGTAATACTCGGAGGAACAGAGGATGTCCTGCTGCTGGATGAGTTAAAAAGTATGCTGGGCAAGTCCATAAAAGAGAGTATGCCGCTAAATGTAAAATTAGGGCTGGATCCTACTGCTCCTGACATTCATTTAGGGCATACTGTGGTTTTAAACAAGCTGCGTAATTTCCAGGATTTAGGTCATAAAGCTATTCTAATAATTGGTGATTATACAGCCAGAATTGGCGATCCTTCCGGAAGATCGGTTCTTCGCCCAAAATTATCACCTGAAGCTATAGAAAAAAATGCTAAAACCTATATGAAACAGGCATTTAAAATACTTGATCCTAACAAAACAGATGTGATAAAGAATTCAAGATGGCTTCAACCTTTAAAACTTGAAGATATATTAAATTTAACCTCTAAGTTTACAGTTGCAAGAATGCTGGAAAGAGATGATTTTAAAAAGAGGTTTAAAGGGAACGTTACTATAGCAATAATGGAATTTATGTACCCAATAATGCAGGCGTATGATTCAGTTGCAATAAACGCTGATGTTGAACTTGGCGGAACAGATCAAAAATTTAATTTGCTGATGGGCAGGGAATTGCAAAAAGAGTTTTCACAACGTCCCCAGATTGCCATAACAATGCCAATACTTACAGGGACAGACGGTGTTAATAAAATGAGCAAAAGTTTGGGAAATTACATTGGAGTTGATGAGCAGCCTGAAGAAATCTTTGGAAAAGTTATGTCTATTCCGGATAATATTATGATTGATTATTTTAAACTTCTTACAAGGTTGGATAAAAAAGAAATTGACGAGATTGAAGATAATATTAAGAATCAAAAATTAAATCCATCAATAGCAAAAAGAAAACTTGCGAAATTAATAATAGAAATTCTGTATAGTAAAAATGATGCTGTAAAAGCGGAAGAGTATTTTGATATAATATTTAAGCAGAAGGATATTCCTGATAATGTTGATGAATATATTCTAAGTAAAAAAGATTTACAGGGAAAGCGGTTATGGGTAGTAAAATTACTGGTAGACAGCGGCCTTGCAAAGTCCAATGGTGAGGGAAGGAGGCTGATAGGCCAGGGCGCAGTTAAGGTTGACGGCAAGAAAGTGGATGACCCTGATTATGAATGGGACGTAGAATATATCAATAATAAGATAATTCAAAAAGGGAAAAGACATTTTAGAAAAATTATTATAAAAAATTAAAAGAATATGGTGAAGCCAAGAAAAAAGAGAAATGTACTTTATCCTCCGAGGATATTATATTTTAAACCTCAGGGAATTCCTGTAAAAAATTTGAGCGTCGTAACTTTGACTGTAGATGAATATGAAGCAATAAGGCTGGCTGATCATAAAAAATTGAAACAGGAAGATGCTGCAAAGAAAATGAATATATCTAGGCCAACATTTACCCGGCTCATAAATAGTGCCAGAAAGAAGACTGCTGAAGCCATAATAGACGGGAAAGCTCTAAAAATAGAAGGGGGAAGCTTTATATTTTTAAAAAACAGAATTAGATGCCTGGGCTGTGGAAATGTTTGGGACACTAAGATAGCGCCAACTTCTAACCTAACTTGTCCGAACTGCTATGGCAGTAAATTAGAAGATGTCGGAAACAAACTTTCCAAACCAATGCCCGGGGGTGGCAGGAGAAGACGTGGCAGAAATTGGTAGCGGCTAATCTTTTAACATCCTATCAAATAAATCTTCTTCTTTTTCACCATTCCACTTGCCTTCAGTTTCAATTGGCCCATCAAGATCTATATGCGGGTAGACTATCACTTTTCCATCAAACTCCTGATTTACAGCACGCTCTAACAACTGTGGTATGTCCTGAAATTTTCCAACAAGAGCTGTGTGTGACCCCGGGTTAATATCACCATTTGAAATAGCCCGAAGTGCCAGTTCCATATCATAAGCTTCTGCACCGGTAGATCCAACAATTACACCTTCATTATAATGGAAAAAGGCAGGATCAACCTCAATAATAGACCCTCTAACTCCACCAAATAAATTTACCCTTCCTCCTCTTCCTGCTAATTTAATTGCATCTTGCTGGACTTTAGCATTTCCAACCGGAACTACTACGTCATCTGCCATTTTACCTTCAGTAATTTCTTTTACTTTTGATACAATATCAACTTCTTTTGGGTTAAAGTAGAAGGTGTTTATTCCTTTCTTTCTTGCTTTGTCGTCAAGGTTTTTCTTCCCCCAGTGCAGCCTATTGTTGTCTGTTTCTACAATTATTATGTTTTTAATCCTGTGCATTAAGGCAAATTCATCATGAAGCCTGCCCATTGGACCTTGTCCTATTACGACAGTAGTGCCGCCTTCCTTAAGGCCTGTCTTAAGTTTTCTGGGAGAGGATGGATTTTTTTGATATTCCCTAATATGCATTTGCTGAGCTCTAACAATTGTGGACATAGGCTCGCCCAGAGATACTGCAAAATAAGGCATATTTTGGCTTGGAAGCGGTACCAGAGCACTGTTATTGATTACTTCTTCCATGACAAGAATGTATTGAGTATAATTGCCTCCAAGCGTGTAGCCTACTGCAAGTCTTTCAATTCCTCTGCCGTCGTCAATGTAGTTTTCCCTGTTGTTAATAGGGGCGCATCGAATAGATGGCTGAATGGTATAACGTTGCCCGATCCTGTATCTTCCCTTTAATCTTTCTCCTATTTCAACAAGTGTAATAGAGCCCTCATCTCCAAGAATTAAAGGGTTTCTGACAGGATCCCAACCATAAAAGTAACTATGGTCCGAGCCTAAAGTTATTGCTTTATTCATTGAAACACAAAGTGTTGTTGCGTCAACTCTTGCAAGTAATTGATTTGATCCCGGTTTTGGAACTGGTATTTCCATTATTTTGAAATTATCATAACCAGTTCCAGAGAGAACTGCAGCCATCATTGTTCCTGGGACTGCGTAGTTTTCATTTATATTTTTGTATTCTTGGAATTTACCCATTTTTCCCTCCATAATATTTTATAGCAAGTTTTGTTGTTTACACCTAAAAATTTTAAAATGTTAGATAAAACATACTATGTGCAGCCTTTTTTAAAAAATATTTTTAGTATATTAAATCATCCAAGTATTTATAAATATGTTTTATAATAATATAAAATGTAGTTAAAAATATCAAGGAAGTGCAGGTAGGTTCAGCCATCAGGCAAAACAAGTAATATCTTTTATACAAGCGTAAGAACAGATACTAAAAATAGCCTTATTGCAAAATTTATTCCTTTTAATAATTTTCCATTAAAAATATTTGATTATATAAAAAATTTAATGTAAATTTAAATATATTCTTTAGCATATCATCCATTGCTTTTCAAAATATGCAGAGGAGATTGGGCAAGCTGGAAAGGATTGATTTATGGCAAAAATTGAGCCATTCGAAAAATACACAGAAAAATATGAGAAATGGTTTGATGAAAATGAGTATGTGTATAAATCTGAAGTTAAAGCGATAAGAGAAATTTTACCTGTTTTTAAAAATGGTGTTGAGATAGGAGTTGGAAGTGGAAGGTTTGCCAAACCTTTAGGAATTAAGTATGGACTTGAGCCTTCATGTAAAATGAGAGACATAGCTAAAAGCATAGGAATTAAAACATTTGAAGGAATAGCCGAAGATCTTCCTTTTAAAGATAATATTTATGATGTAGTTCTTATGGTTACTACTTTATGCTTTCTGGATGATGTTGACAAAGCTTTTAAAGAAGTGCATAGAGTATTGAAAAAAGGTGGTTTTTTTATAAATGGATTTGTTGATAGAGAGAGCAAAGTTGGAAAAATATATCAAAAACATAAGGGTGAAAGCGTCTTTTATAGATCGGCAACCTTTTTTTCTGTAAAAGAAGTATTACTTCACTTAGAAAAAGCAGGCTTTAAAAACTTTATATTCAATCAAACTATTTTTAATACACTTAATAAAGTAAAAAAAGAAGAACCTGCCAAGGATGGGTATGGTGAAGGTTCTTTTGTAGTTATAAAGGCAGAAAAATAAAATAGTTTCTGCTGATGCCAACTATAGTTATTTTAAAAAATAAAAAGATATTAGGAAATAAATGAATTTAAAATTTAATTTGAGGAGGAACAGGAATGGACAATTATGATGTAGTTGTAATTGGAGGAAGTGCAGCAGGTCTGACTGCCGCTATAACAAGCAAGAGATTTTACCCCGAAAAAAGTGTTTTAATAATAAGGAAGGAGGAGAAGGTACTGATTCCATGCGGAATACCATATATCTATGGAACTGTTGGATCTCCTTTAAAAAATTTGGTTCCAGATGCTGTATTAGAAAAAAATAATATTAAATTATTAATAGGAAATGTAACTAAAATTGATAGAAGCAATAAAATTATAGAAACAAAAAAAGGCAGTAAAATAAAATATGAAAAATTAATAATTGCGACTGGTTCAATACCTTTAGTACCTCCAATTAATGGTTCTGACAAAGAAAATGTTTATATTGTTAACAAGGATGTAGGTTATCTGCAAAAATTATTGGACAAGATAAATAGTTCTTTAGATATGGTTATTGTTGGCGGTGGATTTATAGGAATGGAATTTGCAGATGAATGTAAAAAGAATAGGGATATAAATATTACTGTTGTGGAAATGTTGCCATGCTGCTTAATGGCTGCATTTGATGAAGATATTTGCAGGCAGGGTGAAGATATTTTAAAGAAAAATGGTATTAATATAATAACGAATGCAAGGGTTGAAGCAATAGTAGGAAATAATAAAACAGAAGGAGTTAAGCTTTCGGATGGAAAAATAATAAAAGCTGATGTTATTCTTATAGGTATAGGAGCTAAGCCAAATGCTGAAATTGCTAAGAGTGCCCGCATTGAACTTGGGGAAAAGGGCTCGATAAAGGTAAACAAATATATGCAAACCAATGATGAAGATATATTTGCATGTGGAGATTGCTGTGAAAAAATATCTTTCTTTTCAAAAAAAATGTCAAATATGATGTTAGCCTCAATAGCTTGTAACGAGGCAAGAATAGCTGGAGCCAATTTATATAAAATTAATAGAGAAAATGAAGGAGTGGTTGGAGTCTTTGCGACAGCTTTTGGGGAAACTGCATTGGCTAGAGCAGGTCTTTCGCTGCAAGAAGCTAAGGAAAATGGATACAGTGTTGTTACAGGAACTGCTGAAGCCCCAAATACTCATCCTGGATGTATGCCTGGTGGAAAAAATTTAAAGGTAACTTTAATATTTGAAAGAGGAACAGGCATAATTTTGGGTGGACAGCTGATAGGAGCTAAATCAGGTGGGGAGATGATAAATTTAATAAGTGCTTGTATCCATGAAAGGATGACTGCTAATGATATGGCTACTTTTCAAATGGGAACACATCCTGCACTGACTGCTTCACCAGTTGCTTATCAGATTAGTAATGCAGCTGAAGTGGCAATCAAAGAGTTAAAAAAATAAATTAAGATAAATATAGTAAGATATTGGCGGTAAGCGAAGTCAACAAATAAAATAAGTAATGTTTTCTATATAAATTGCTAGAGTAGGATCTAAGATGAATTAAATGATATTTAATATAATGGTCAGGAGGAATATAATATGCCAATATATAGTTATATATGTAAAGATTGTGGGAATAAGTTTGATTTATTTTTAGGAATAGGCGGAAAGAAAGAGGAGCTTGTTTGTAAAAAGTGTAGAAGTAAAAATATTCAGAGAGCTTTTTCTTCCTTTGGTATTGGATCATCTACCAATGCAAGCAAGTCAAATTCAAAAAGTTCTTGTCCAACTGGGACCTGCCCATTTGGCTAATAGCGTAAAATTTATGAAAAAAATACCAATTTTATTGAGTATTAAAGAAATAGAATAAATGGGGAAAAAGATAAATTATATCTATTATTTATCTTTTAGAAAAATACATATTTTCAGCTACTATGTATTGAAACTTTCCCCCTTCTATTTCATTTGGTTTTTTATGATCTATTAAATTTCTTAAATTTTCAGTATCGTTTCTTATTTCTTTTGAAAGCAACATATCTATTGCTCCTGCCAATGCTCCATTACCAAATCTAATAAATTTATCTTTGCTTGCCCTTGGCAGCAAACCAATAGTCATTGCATTTTCTATATTCATATAATTTCCAAATGCGCCTGTTAAATAGATTTTATCTATTTTATCAAGACTAGTTCCATAGTACTTGATTAAAAGATCCTGATCAGTGCGAAGTCCTGCTTTGGCTATTATTAATTGATTAATATCATCCTGTGAAATACTGATATTATCTGTTATATAAAAATCTTTATTTATTCTTGTTCTTTCATTCATGATACTATTTCGTGAAAGTTCAGCAAGTAAATCTATTACTCCAGAGCCACAAACACCTAAAGGAGGTTTGTTACCAAGAGTTTCATATTTCACATGGCTGTTTTCTATTTTTAATTTTGTTATTGCCCCCTCTATAGCTCCAATACCACAACTAATTTGGTATCCTTCATATGCACCTCCTGCTGCGCACGAAGCAGTCATTATCTTATCTTTATTACCAATAACAATTTCTCCGTTAGTGCCAATATCTATTACCATGGCTGTTTCCGGGTATTTATATAATTTGGTAGAAATAATATTTGCAAGGCAGTCAGCACCTGCATGTCCTCCAATTAAAGGAGGACCATAAACAAAAGCATTTGGATTAACTTTCAAACCTAATTGGGAAGCTTTTCTTGTTATAGAATTTTTATTTAAAGACTCAAAGGGGATTACTCCAAGTTTACACACATCCTGATTGAAGAATATGTCTCTCATGGTACTATTACCAACAATTACAACATCATAGATATTATCAATAATTGTTCCATCGCTAGCTATTAATTTTTTCTCCAGTTCTTTAAGGCTGTCGTTTATTCCATTGACCACTATTTCCTGTAATTCTTCTAAACCATCTTTATTGTTGATTGTATAACCAATCCTGGAAATAATATCATTGCCATAAGCTATTTGTGGGTTCTTACTTGCTATTGGGCTGCCAATGTTTGTACCTGTCTCTAAATCAACTATTTGCATTACTAAAGTAGTTGTACCTATATCTATAGCTAATCCATATATCTTACCCTGATATATCCCTAAATCGTCTCCTTGCTGGTGAAAAATTTTTCCTTCTTTACTAAATACAGATGGCTTCAACTCAACATCTGATTTTATAGTATCTGTCAGAATAGTATATCTACCAAAATTAGATATAAAAACTTTTATATCTTTACTATCTTTGGTTACAATAGTTTGACAAGCCAACCTTTGGCTTGAGTTAAGCTTACCCTGTTTTAAGAATTTTTTTTCAGATTTACTTATACTGCTTAAAGATTCTGCTCCTTCTTCGATTCTTACAACATCTTTGCCACATATTCCTTTACCGCCACACTCAGAATCTATTTCTATGCTTCCTATTTTTTTAATATGTTCCAGTATGCTTTTACCTGTTACTAAATTTATTCCTTCCTTTCTTCCCTTTGTATATTGAGGAAAAAACATTTTTGCCATATCTAATTATCCCTTCTAATAATTTTTTATTGATTTATCTTTTGGTCTTGCAAAAGTTAAAGACCTTATCTTTTATAGGTTTATCGTCATGGATGATAGTAGCTGAATATTCATTCTCAAATTTAAAATTAGTTTTTTCTATTTCATTTTTTACATATTCTAATTCCATGTGATGCGGATAAACAGAAATAAACCCTTCTTTTTTTAGAATTCTATGTACTTCTGACAAAAGTTCTTTTCTCTCTGCATCGGAAAAATAATAAGGATGAATAACATCATACAAAATTGTTGCGTCTAAATAATTATTGGCCAATGGGATTTTTATTTTATATTTAGAGTGTATGGTTTTTATATTATTAAGTTTCTCTATTTTGGCTCTTTTTGTTAACTCTTCCAATGATGGTTTGTCTTTATCCAAAGAATAAATTAATCCCTTTTCTCCTAATATTCTAGCAATAGGCAGGGTATTGTTGCCTTTGCCACATCCGAAGTCTAAAACTATTTGCCCATTTTTTATTCCTATTTTTTTAAAGAAGGTTACGCCATCGTTTATTGTCCAATTGTTTAAATAATTTTCCATTAGAAATATTTGGTCATATAAAAATTTTAATGCAAGTCTAAGTATATTCTTTAGCATATTATCCATTGCTCTTCAAAATATGTAAAGATGAGTTGAGAAATTAATTTTTAAAATTTTTTAAAATTCCGTTGACTTATGAACATAGGTTCATTATAATACATTGTGAACATAGGTTCATTATAAATAATATTCATAAAGGGAGGTTTTAAGAAATGCCTGGTTTTGATGGAACTGGACCGTTAGGGCAAGGACCTTTTACAGGTGGCGGAAGAGGTTTTTGCGTAGTACCAGCTGGTTATGCTGGAGTTCAAGGATATCCTGTAAATTATGGTTATCCTTATAGTGCCAATTATGGTGGATACAATGCTCCATCATACAATTCTTATTATTTTAGAAGAGGAGACTGCATGGCTCCTATGCCAGCAGGATTTGGCTACTTTGGCAGAAGAAGTGGAGCATTTTTTAGAGGAATTGGCCGTGGTAGAGGTACGAGAGGAATGGGAAGAAGATCCTGGTAATATATTTATAAAAAATTTTATTAAAAAAGGAGGAATTTAAAATGCCGAGAGGAGATGGAACTGGACCTGCAGGAATGGGCCCAATGACTGGAAGAGCTGCTGGATATTGTGCCGGTTATTCTGTTCCCGGGTATACGAACCCTCGTGGAGGAAGATATTCTGGAGCTGGAAGAGCTTACGGCGGAGGATTTGGAAGAGGTAGAGGATACAGGAATATGTATTATGCTACAGGTCTTCCCGGATGGGCCAGATACAATATGGATGCACCTGCCTGGGGAGGAGCAAGCGAAAGTCCATACTATGGACCAAATGTTGGACCAGATGTAGCTCCTGAACAGGAAGCAGCAGCACTAAAAGATCAAGCAGATTTTTTGAAACAACAGTTGGACGACATACAGGCAAGAATAAGTGAGCTAGGGAAGGAAGAAACAGAAAACAAGAAAAAGTAAGCAAAAAAGTTAAAAAGAGTTTGCAAATAAAAAAGTAATGTATGAGGATAGATGCAGCAGACGCTGTGATATTTGTATCTATCCTCAGCTTTAAATAAGATACCTGTATGTTTGGGCAGATTTAAAGAAAAGTTAAAAATTTTTAATAATGGTGCTAATATATTGAGTACAAAAATATAGATTTTAGAAAAAATTTGAGAAAAATTAAAAGAGGTCTGGTTAAGATAGAGAAGAAAGGTGCATAAAGGCAGATATGAATAAGAGTGTAAAAAATATACAGGAGGATGCAGAGTTAAATAAAAATATATCAAATATTAAAAATAAGTTTATTGTTATAAGCGGAAAAGGTGGAGTGGGAAAGACAACGGTTGCAGTAAATTTGGCATATACCTTAGTTTCAAAAGGTTATAATGTTGGACTACTTGATGTTGATATACATGGGCCAAATGTTGTTAAGTTATTAGGTATTGATAACGAAAAATTAACAAGTGACGAAAATTCTAAAATTAATCCCATCAAGTTGTTTGACAATTTAAAAGTTATAAGTACCGCTTCAATTCTTGAGACTCCTGATACCCCGGTAATATGGAGAGGGCCATTAAAAATGAAAATAATTACTCAGTTTTTGAGAGATGTAAATTGGGGTAAATTAGATTATCTAATAATAGACTCGCCTCCGGGAACCGGGGATGAACCATTAAGCGTAGCCCAGCTTATACCTGATCTAACAGGTGCGATTGTAGTGACAACTCCCCAGGAAGTTGCAGTATTGGATTCAAGAAAAAGTGTTCAATTTGCAAAGCAATTAAAAATTCCTTATATAGGAATAATTGAGAACATGAGTGGTTTAGTTTGTCCTTATTGTAACAGGGAAATAGATTTATTTAAAAAGGGCGGAGGCAAAAAGGCTGCATTAGAGTTAGATGTTGAATTTTTAGGTAGCATTCCTTTAGAACCAGATATAGTTAAATTAAGCGATGAAGGGAAAGTTTTTGTTAAATATCAAGAAGGTTGCGCTATATCAGAAATATTCAGTAAAATTGTTGAAAAAATAGAAACTGTATCAAAAAATAAGAGTAAATAACAGATAATGTGATATGAATCAAAGAAATAGCAAAAATTCAAGCATAATTTATGGTCCGGTACTTTCAAGAAGGTTTGGATATTCTTTAGGGATAGATATAGTTCCATATAAAACATGTACATATGATTGTGTTTATTGCCAGTTAGAGAAAACAACAAATAAAACTGTAGAAAGAAAAAGATACATAAAAGTAAATATAAAAAATTTTTTAGGAAATTTAAAGGATGTAGTAAATAGTAATAAAAGGATTGACTATATTACATTTTCAGGATTAGGAGAGCCTACTTTAAATTCAGATATTGGGATGCTGATAGGCAGGGTCAAAGAAATTACAAATATCCCGGTTGTAGTTTTAACAGGTGGCGGTCTTCTTTACAAAGAAGATGTAGTAAATGATATAAAAAATGCGGATTTGATAAAAGTTTCTTTTGATGCTCCAAATGACAAAATATTGAAAAAAATTAATAGGCCTCATCATAATATAAATTTCCAGAATAATTTAGATGGTCTAAAACAATTACTGCGTAATTTTAATGGGAGAATATGGCTTGAAATAATGCTGGTTAAAGGCCTAAATGATGGGATTAATGAAGCAAATGAATTCAAAAATATAATTGATGACATTGATATTGCTGGGAACGGTATAGAAAAAATACACTTAAATACATCGGTTAGACCAACAGGAGGGAAAAATGTCCTGATACCGGACTCAAAAAGATTACTTAAAATTAGAGAAATATTAGGGAAGAAAACAGAAATTATTCAATACTCAAAAGTAGAATTGCAAACCAAACACAGAGATAACTTAGAAAATGATATAGTTGAGTTAGTAAAAAGAAGACCTGTTAGCGCTAAGGATATAAGCGATTCTTTGGAAGTAAATTTAAATGAGGTTATTAAATCCTTAAGGGAGCTTTTGATAAAAGATAAAATTAAAAATAAAGTATATAATAATAGTAAATACTATTATATAGAATGATTTTACAGTTAGAACTATTTTTAGAGACTGGCGGCAATATAAATTTATATGTTTTTACATAGTTTTTGTTTACAGAGCATATACAGATTTATAAATTTTGAAATTTTATATATAAAATTTATTTAGATTTGAGATAATTATGAAAATAGATATTTCTACTGATGGGCAGCGGGTATCACCTCATTTTGGGCGTTGTCCCTCATTTACAATTGTTGAAACAAAAGAAAGTAAGGTTGTCAGCAAGAAATTAATAGATAACCCCGGCCACCATCCGGGTTATTTACCGCAGTTTTTAAATGGAATAGGTGTGAACTATATAGTGGCAGGCAGTATGGGAATGAGGGCAAAAGATCTTTTTAAAGAAGTAGGGATAGAGCCAATTTTGGGGATTGAAGGAAAAGTTGATGATGCCATAGATAAAATAATAAAAGGGACTTTAAAAGGAGGAGATAGCATCTGTAGCCCCGGGGCAGGGAAAGGTTATGGAATAGATAAAACAGAATGCGAACATGAGGATTAGTATAATAAAGTGCAGTAAGAATAAATTAATATAAATGAAAGGAGTTTAGTTATGCCAGGAGGAGATGGAACTGGTCCTACGGGACAAGGTGCTGGAACAGGAAGAGGACTTGGACGCGGTGGAGGAAGAGGTAGAATGGGCGGACAAGGATTAGGGCCCGAAGGTCAATGCGTATGCCCTAGTTGCGGAACAAAAGTTGAACATAAAATTGGTGTTCCTTGTTATGATATGGTTTGTCCCAAATGCGGAGCAAAAATGGTACGGGAATAGTAGTTTATTGGTAAACATTTGATTTTTAAAAATATACAAAATTTATTTTATATGGGGAGGTAAAGATGAGAGTTGCTATATCATCCAGTGGGACAAGTCTTGACTCAAACGTAGATCCAAGATTTGGAAGATGTCCTTATTACATCATTTATGACACAAAAACAGATAGTTCTGAACACATTGAAAATGAAAGCAGACAGGCAATGGGTGGAGCAGGTATTCAGGCATCGCAGTTTTTAGCAAATAAAAAAGTAGAGGCAGTAATTGCAGGAAATATTGGGCCTAATGCCTATAGAGTTCTTTCTGCAGCATCAATTAAAATATATTCTGGAGTTACGGGAACAGTTAAGGATGCTATAGAGAAATTAAAAAAGGATGAACTAAAGGAAACATTAGCTCCTAACGTACAATCTCACTTTGGAACTGGACCTGGAATGGGAACAGGAGGTAGGCAGTAAATTGATAGTATCAATTGCCAGCGGAAAAGGAGGAACAGGTAAAACGACAATTGCGGTTAATCTTGCATTATCGGTGGGATACTGCCAATTTATGGATTACGATGTTGAAGCGCCAAATGCCAGTTTTTTCTTAAAACCTGATATAAAGCATGTTAAAAAAGTAACAATTAAGCACCCATATTTTTTAAAAGAAACAGGTGCAGATTTTAGCAAATGTGCAGAGTTTTGCCATTATAATTCAGTTGCAGCTGTAGGCAGTGAAGTAGTTTTTTTCCCAGAACTATGCCATGGTTGCGGAGGATGTCTTCTTGTGGGCCCGGAGGGTGCTGTAAGAGAAAAGGACATAACAATAGGAGAAATTAAAAAAGGTTCTGCAAAACCTATGATTGATTTCTTTATGGGGAATTTAGAACCCGGCTATATGAGGACAATTTCTATACAATCAGAATTAGATAAATCGTTAGAAAGAAGCGAGCTTGTATTAATTGATTGCCCGCCCGGGAATTCATGTCCTATGGTGTTTGCAGTAAAAGACAGTGATTATTGCATCCTTGTTACAGAACCTACTCCTTATGGACTTAATGATTTACTTATCTCTATTGAAGTTTTAAAAAATATGAACATACCTTATGGGGTAATAATAAATAGAGACGGAATAGGCAATGATGAGGTTGAAAAGCACTGTATAAGAAACAATATAAAGATACTGCTAAAGATTCCAAACGACAGGGGAATAGCTGAATCCTATTCCAGGGGTGAAACGCTTATAGAATATGATGAATCCTGGAAAACGAAGTTTAAAGGTATGATAAGTGAAATAGAAGGGGTAGTCAAAAGATGAAACAACTCACAATTATAAGTGGAAAAGGCGGAACGGGAAAAACAACTGTTGCTTCTAACTTTATTAAGTTAGCAAGAGATCATGTTGCTGTGGATTGTGATGTGGATGCTGCAAATCTTCATATCCTTTTAGACCCCGATATTAAGAAAAAAGAAGAATTTATTGGAGGTGCAGTAGCCGGAGTTACAGGTGAATGCATAAATTGTGGGAAATGTGAAGAAGCATGCAGGTTTGGTGCCATATCTGATTCAGAAACAGACATAAAAATTGATACTTTAAAGTGTGAAGGATGCGGCGTGTGTGAATATATCTGCCCTGTTGATGCTATTGAACTTAAAACTGAGGAGCAAGGGTACTGCTATATATCTGAGTCTAAATTTTGTACCCTTGTACACGCCAGACTAAATCCCGGAGCTGAAAATTCAGGAATGTTAGTTGCAAAAGTAAGAAATGATGCTGAAGACATAGCAAATAAGTATAATAAAAAAGTAATAATCATAGATGGTGCTCCGGGGATTGGATGCCCGGTAATTGCATCACTAAATGGAGTAGATTATACTCTAATAGTTACAGAACCAACGATATCCGGGATAAGTGATTTTGTAAAAGCATTTGAATTAACAAAATTTTTTGATATAAAAACTTTTGTATGCATAAACAAATATGACCTAAATCTGGATAATACTGATAAGATTAGTAATTTTTGTGATAAAAACAAAATCGAGTTAATTGGTAAAGTACCTTATGATGATAAAGTTCCTGCTTATCTTTCAAATAAAAAATTTGTGATAGATGACAGTGAGAGCAAAGCAGGGAAAGAGATCATTGCTATGTGGGAAGCCTTCAGCGGCTATTTGTATTCAAGCTAAGAACTGTCTCTTGATACCAAAATAAAATACAAATAAACTAAAAGCTAATCTGCTGTATGATTTTGAAAGAACAACTATGAAGCTATATTTGGAATGCATATCATGTTATATAAGACAAGCATTTGAAGCAGCACAGATGGCAACTGATGACAAAAAGTTACAGGAAGAAATACTCAGAGCGTCTTTAATTGCTGCATCTAAATTTAATACTGATAAAATTGGTCTTTTAACTCATGCCAGGATTCAAAAAGCTATTAAAAAGATAGCACGCGTAGATGACCCTTATAAAGAAGCAAAGGAAAAGATTAATAGCATATGTCTTGATATGTCTGATGAAATAAGGAAAGTTATTGCAAATTCAAGAGACCATTTTGAGACAAGCCTGAGGATAGCTTTAGCAGGTAATATAATTGATTTTGGGCAGGGAACTAATTTTAGTAAAAACATTATAAAACACACAATAGATACTTCATTGCACCAGAATTTAGATAAAAACAAGGTTGAAACATTAAGAGAAAATATTAATAAAGCAGGAAAAATATTATATATTGGCGATAATACAGGAGAGATAGTTTTTGATAAAATTTTTATAGAGCAACTTCCCAAGGATAAGATTACATTTGTTGTAAGAGGTGGACCTGCAATGAATGATTCTACAATGGAAGATGCTAAAGCAGTTGGCATGACAGATATTGTTAAAGTTATTACAACAGGTCTTGATATGGCTGCATCTATTCTTCCTCTCTGCTCAAAAAAATTCTTAAATGAGTACAAAAAATCAGATCTCATCATCGCCAAGGGGCAGGGTAATTATGAAGCACTCAGTGATGAAGAAAAAAACATATTTTTTCTATTAAAAATAAAGTGTCCAGTGATAGCTAAAAGTTTTAAGGGTAAATATAATGTTGGAGACATAGTAGTAGATACTAAAGCACAAAATGGAAGTGATAAATAAGTATGCATGAATATTCAATTACCTGTTCTATCTTAGAAATACTAAGCAAAATAATAAAAGAAAAGAAAATTAAAAAAGTTAAGGTAATTAATTTTGAAATTACTCCACTTTCGCAGATTGAGCCCGGTTCTGTAGAGTTTTATTTTAATTATTTTACGAAAGACAATGAGATATTAAAAAATGCAAAATTAAGTTTTAAAAAAAATATGATTAAAATTGAGTGCAAGAAATGTAAGAAGGTATTTGAAATTAATAATTTTGTTATGAAATGTCCGGGATGTTCCAGCATGGAAGTAAAATTAGTTGATTCGGATGATATAAGGATAACTTCAGTAGAAGTATAAGGTATAAAAATTCTTGCATAATTTATGCTGCTGATATAAAAATTTGGAAACTTTATAAATTTTAACGTCTGTTGCCTTGACTTAAATCACCACTATAGCTAAAATAAAATAAATTTATTTTATAATTTATGATTGCTTAATTCATGGATTTTATGTGCTTTTTTTAATAAACTAAATAAAGTTTTATTGGTATTAACATTGTATCGATTAAGTTGGTTCGAATTAATATAAAATTTAAATGACAAGGGATAGATTAATAGAATGGTATGCAAAACGTGACAAGCTTAAGTCAAGGGATTTGTTAAACAATAATGCTGGAATATATAAAACAGCATTAATGATTAAGTAAGATTTTAATCATTAAAATTAAAATAGTTTATAGTTTATAAAAGTACAGAATAATTTGTGAATCGGGCAATAAGTGCTCGGTTTTTTATTATAGGGGGTATGATTGAAATGTTGCACTTAAATGTAATAATAGTACTTGTCGCAAGCTTAATAGTAATGGCTGCAGGTGTTAGTATCGGCTATTTCTATAGAAAATTAATAGTTGACTCTAAGCTTAATTCTGCTAATCAAACTGCTGAAAGAATACTAAATGATGCTAAAAAAGAATATGAGGCAATAAAAAAGGAAGCTTCTGTTGAAGGTAAAGAAGAGATACAAAATATGAAGGTACGTGCTGATGAAGAAATAAAAAGACAGAAATATGAGCTTCAAAAAATTGAAAGTAGAACAATGGCGCGACAGGAAAGTCTTGACAAAAAAACTTATTATCTTGAAAAAAAGGAGAGGGAACTATCTCAAAATGAAAAAAGGCTGGAAGAGATTAAAAAGAATTTAGACGAGATAATAAAAAAAGAAATTTTGAGGCTGGAGGCTATTGCGGAGTTAACTAGAGATGAGGCCAAAGCGATTCTAATGAAAAAAATGGAAGACGAAGCAAAACTTGAGTGTTCAAAAGAAATAAGAAAAATAGAAGCTGAAACAAAAGAGGAAGCTGATAAAATTGCTAAGAAAATAATTGCTCAGGCAATACAAAGATGTACCATTGATCATGTTAGCGAAACAACAGTATCAGTAGTAAATCTACCAAATGATGAAATGAAGGGAAGAATAATAGGTAGAGAAGGTAGAAATATAAGAATATTTGAAAATCTAACTGGTATAAATGTCATAGTTGACGATACTCCGGAAGCAGTTATTTTGTCTTCATTTGATCCTGTCAGAAGAGAAATTGCAAGAGTAGCGTTAGAAAATCTAATTGTGGATGGCAGAATACATCCTGGTAGAATAGAAGAAATGTATGAAAAAGCAAGTAAGCTTGTAAACAATGAAATTAAAATGGAAGGTGAAAAAGCTGTATTTGATATGGGAATTTCGAATATTAATCCTGGTATTATCAAAGTGCTTGGGAGATTGAAGTACAGAACCAGTTATGGCCAAAATGTTTTAAACCACTCTAAAGAAGTAGCATATCTGGCAGGCATAATTGCAGCTGAGCTTGGCGTCAATGTAAGGAAGGCAAAAAGAGCTGGGCTGCTTCATGATATAGGTAAAGCGTTAAGTCATGACATTGAAGGGTCGCATGCTGTAATTGGTGCAGAACTGGCAAAAAGATTGCAGGAAGATGAAGATATAGTCCATGCTATTAAAGCTCATCATGAGGATGTTGAAATAAACACAATTTTAGATGTGATTGTACAGGCATCAGACTCAATATCGGGTTCAAGGCCAGGTGCGAGAAGAGAAACCCTGGAGAATTATGTGAAGAGGTTAGAAAGCCTTGAGAATATAGTCTCTGGTTTTAAAGGAATAGAAAAGACTTTTGCAATACAGGCTGGGAGAGAGATAAGAGTCATAGTTAAACCCGATGAGGTTGACGACAATATGTCTGTTGTACTTGCCAGGGATATAGCCAAAAAAATAGAAGGAGAAATGGAGTATCCCGGACAAATAAGAGTTACAGTTATAAGAGAAAATAGAGCCATAGAGTATGCAAAATAATTTGAACATTCAGAAGTTCTTATCTGAATTAAATATAAAAAATGTTTTGAACATAGAAGAAGATTTGGGAAATGGCTATGTGAGGCTAAAGATATCAGAAGCTGAGAGAAGACAGGCATTACAGGATATAAAATGTGTTGAAGATATAATAGTTGAGCTGCTAAGAAATAGCAGAGATGCAGATAGCAGTAATATATTCATTGGAACAAAAAAAATTGAAGATAAAAGAAGAATCGTTCACTTCATCGATGATGGCATTGGCATACCGCCAAAATTCCATAATGTTATTTTTGAATCAAGATTAACCTCAAAACTTGATGACGGCATCAAAGACTCTTATGGATTTCATGGAAGAGGAATGGCTCTTTTTTCTATTAAGTTAAACATAAATGACATAAAAATTACATATTCTGATAGTACAAAGGGAACATCTTTTTATTTAGACATAGACCTGACAAAGACTGAGGAAAAAAAAGATCAATCAATAATGCCATTAGTGGTAAGAAAAGATGGGAATATAAATACTGTTGGCGGTGTAAATAATATCCTAAAGAGTTTAATTGATTTTAAATTAAAAAATAAGAATATTAACCTGTATTATGGAACACCTGCACAAATTTTGGCAACAATGAGGGGAATTTTTAAAGAAAAGAATAAATATAAAAATTATCCAAAGTTCAATGATTGGAATGACTTTAAAAATTATATTGATAAAAGTAAGATAAAAATCGTAGAAGCGCCAGCACTCACGGAAAACTATAGTCTAATGGAAAAAATATCAAAATTTATATTTAATATGGATATATCCCAAAGAAGCATCCAGAGAATAATTTATAATGAGATAAAACCATTAAACAGGATAGATATTGAAAGTCAGGATACTAAATTTGACAGCTACGCAGACTCTGAAGAACAAAAAAAAGAAAGAGCTATTGTTGACAGAAACAAAAAAATAAGCCTTTATGACGAGCTAAAACTGGCAAATAGGTTTGAAGATGAAGAAATAAAATGTATAATTAATACAATAGAAAAAAAGGTTAAAGAATTAGGCAATAAATATTTTATTACACTTAGCAAAAATATAGAATACAAGAGAGCAAATAATACAATAAAAATAATAATCGAGTTGAAGGAAAATAACTGAAATAAAATAACAAAAATATGAAATTGCTTAAAGTTTCTTCACAATCAAAGCCAAACTTAGTCGCAGGTGCAATTGCCGGCATAATAAGAGATGAAAACAAGGTACAGGTTCAAACCATTGGAGCTGGGGCATTAAACCAGGCTGTAAAGGGTATTGCTATTGCCCGTGGATATATCGCACCAACCGGACAAGAGATAGTTTGTATACCATTTTTTAAAGACATTGAGATAAATGGCGAAGTAAGAACTGCGATTGTAATTACTATTGAAGCCAGGTAATACGTCTCCTCTGTTTTGCTTTAAAATTTTGCCTAGATTTAATACCCCGGCTTATTAGCCGGAATTATCCAAAATAAATTATTCTAAAAGAATTAAAAAATATTTTATTGTTATGTTAAAAAATAAAAAAAGATTTGAAAAAAATCCAGCAAGAGTTTACGTTCAGACATTTGGCTGTCAAATTAATGAGTATGATTCAGAAAGAATTTTGTATTTTCTGGAAAAAGAAGGCTATGTTATAACTTTTAATATAGAAAAGTCTGATATTATTGTGTTTAACACGTGCTCTGTCAGGGAGAAACCTGTAAATAAATTATACGGACATATAGGAAGATTAAAAAAATTAAAGAAATTAAATCCGCAACTTTTAATATGTGTTGGCGGTTGCACAGCTCAAAACCTTAAGGATAGGATACTGAAAGATTTACCTTATGTGGACGTAGTATTTGGAACCCATAATATATCCGAACTTCCTGAACTGATAAAAAGAAGGAGGCTGACAAATAACAGCGTGTGCTCGGTTAGAGAGAGCGGATTTGATTATGATCTTGAAAAAGTAAAAAGGGACGTAAAATTTAAATCATACATTCCAATCACAATAGGGTGCAATAATTACTGTTCTTACTGCATAGTTCCTTATGTCAGGGGAAGAGAAAGATCTATTCTTCCTACAAACATCATAGAGTGTATCAAAAAATTAGTTGCCGGCGGGGTGCTGGAGATTACACTCTTAGGACAGAATGTAAATTCATACGGGAAGGATTTGCATGAACCAATATCATTTTCCTCTCTTTTAGATAAAGTTTCATACATAGAAGGGCTCAAAAGAATAAGGTTTATGACTTCTCACCCAAAAGATTTTTCTGAAGAAATTATTAATGTTATAAAAAAAAGGGAAAATGTAGCAAATCATATCCACCTTCCTTTGCAATCTGGATCGGATAAGATTTTAGGGCTAATGAACAGAAAATATACTGTTAGTGAATTTTTAAAAATAATTGATTTTGCAAGGAAAGAGCTGCCTGATTGTTCAATAACAACAGATATTATAGTTGGATTTCCCGGTGAGGACAGAAATGATTTTTTAGAGACACTTAATATAATGAAAAAAGTAAGGTTTAGTAGGGCATTTACGTTCATATATTCGCCAAGAAAAGGCACCAAAGCTTACAGCATGGCTGACAACGTTACGATGCAAGAGAAAAAAGAATGGTTCAGGGAATTAGTTGAAGTTCAAAACAAAATATCGTACGAAGAGAATAAAAAACTGGTTGGTAAAAAGTTTGAAGTATTAGTTGAAGGTAAAAGCAAAAAAGATGAGGGCATCCTGACGGGCAGGCTTGAAAACAGTACATTGGTAAATTTCAAAGGAAATGAAGATTTAACCGGCAAAATTTTACAGGTAAATATAGCTAAAGCTAAATCTTTTTATTTACTGGGGGACTTGTGCGCCACATAAATATAGACAAATTAACAAATGACATAGTAAAAAGCAGGAAAGCAATTATTATTTGTGGTCCTACCTGCATAGGTAAAAGCAAAATTGCGATAAGTTTAGCTGGCATATTTAAAACTGATATCATATCAATTGACTCAATGCAGGTTTACAGGGGTATGAATATAGGAACTGATAAATATGATACTAAACGCTATAATATAAAGCAGTATATGATTGATATTTTTGATCCGGACCACAATGCCACAGTAGCTGAGTTCAGAAATATTTGTAGAGATATTATTGAAAATAAATTTTTTCTTAGAGAAAAAGTTCCAATACTTGTTGGGGGATCCGGCCTTTACATGCGTGGCGTAGTGGATGATTTGGATTTTGTTCCAGGAAAAAGTAAGGCAATAAGAAGCAAAATAGGTGATGATGTAAAGAAATATGGCCTTTTAAAATATTATGAAGAGTTGAAAAAGATAGATCCGCTGTACAGCAGCAAAATAAGTGAAAATGATGAGAGGAGAATAGTAAGAGCACTGGAAGTTTATAAAGTCACAGGAAAGCCTTTCTCATTTTATCAAAATAAATGGGAGAGCAGGCAGTCCATATATGACTGTATCTTTATTGGTATAAAAACTGAAAAAAGCAAGCTTCATGAAAGTATTGACAAAAGAGTAGATGAGATGTTTAAAAATGGATTGGTGGAAGAAGTTAAGGCTTTGGCAGGCAAAGGTTATGGCAATTGTTTAAGCTTAAGGCAGGCAGTAGGATATAAGGAAGTCCTGGAATTTTTAAGCGGAGATATAGATTTTGAACAATGCGTAAAAAAAGTCAAAAGTAATACAAAAAAACTTGCAAAAAAACAAATGACATGGTTTAACTCTGATGATAGGATAAAGTGGATTAGGACTGATGACGATAGCAGCAGTTCAGAGTTAATTGAAAATATTTTAATATTAATTAAGGATTACGGTAAAAATGGGAAAAATTAAATTTTCAAAGCTAAATGGACAGGGAAATGATTTTGTCATTATAGATGACACAAGCTCGTCAATTAATCTTTCAAAAGATCAGATTGCAAGAATATGCCATAGGAATTTTGGTATAGGTGCAGATGGTTTAATCCTGGTAAGAAAATCCCTGACTGCAGATTTTAAAATGGATTATTACAATCAGGATGGCTCGGTAGCTGAAATGTGCGGAAATGGAATTAGATGCATGGCAAGATTTATACATGACGGTAATTTGAGTCGCAAAAAAGAACTTTCTATAGAAACACTGGCAGGAGTGAAAAGAATTTTTCTAAATTTGGATAATAACAATGTAAAGGATATAAGAGTTGATATGGGACTGCCTGATTTTAATCCTGAAAACATACCGGTAAATATAACTGCAAAAGCAGTTTTGAATTACAGAATAAAAATAAATTCTAATATTTTCTACATGAACTGTGTGTCCATGGGAAACCCGCATTGTGTTATACTTGTAAACAAAGGAGAAAAATTAAGCGATATTAATCTGGACAAGCTTGGCCCTGAATTGGAAAACCATCCTATTTTTCCAAAAAAAACTAATGTAGAGTTTGTAGACATTAAAAGTGACAACGAGGTATCAATGAGAGTGTGGGAAAGAGGAGTGGGGGAAACATTGGCCTGTGGAACCGGTGCCTGTGCGGCAGCAGTTTGTGTTAAAAAATTAAATAAAATTTCCGGGGAAAATATCAGGATTAATTTGCCGGGTGGAAAATTGGACATAATATGGAAAGATGAAAAATCAAGTGTTTATCTAAAAGGAAAAGTTGAATATGTGTTTAATGGAGTATATTTTTTATGATATAAATTTTAAAAGTTAAAAAATATAGAGGAAAGGCAAGCTTTATCATGCATTTTGAAGAATCGGAAAGATTAAAATCACTGCCGAAGTATCTTTTTGCAGAGATTGACGAGGTAATCAAAAAGAAAAGAGAGGAAGGTCTTGACGTAATAAGCCTGGGAATAGGTGATCCTGATATGCAAACACCTGAAAATATTATCGAAGCTTTGATTAAAGGTGCAAAAAATCCTGACTATCATCGTTATCCTTCAAGCTATGGTTTAGATTTATTTAAAGAAGCTGTTTCTGACTTTTACAAGGAAAGGTTTAATGTAGAATTGGATTCTGACAAGGAAATTATACCGCTGTTGGGCTCCAAAGAAGGAATTGCAAATATAGCTTATACTTTTGTAAATCCAGGGGATTATGTTATGGTGCCGGATCCTTCATATCTTGTTTATAAAATAGGCACTGTATTTGCTGGCGGCAAGCCGTATATATTGCCTTTAAAGGAAGAAAATAATTTTTTAATTGATTTAGACAAAATAGATAAAAGTATTGCAGAAAAAACAAAGATTATGTACATAAATTACCCGAGCAATCCAACATCTGCCTCATGTGATGTGAAATTTTTTTCAAATATTGTGGAGTTTGCAAAAAAATACAATATCATTGTTTGCCATGATAATGCTTATTCCGATATTTACTCTGATATTAAAAATAAACCTGCAAGTTTTTTAAATGCCAGGGATGCAAAGGAAGTTGGAATAGAGTTTAATTCCTTGTCTAAAACCTTTAACATGACTGGCTGGCGCATAGGATATGCAGTTGGCAACAGTGAAATCATAAAAAGTTTTGGAAAATATAAGACAAATGTAGACTCAGGTGTCTTTGATGTTATCCAGTATGCTGCTGCAGAAGCCTTAAAAAATCCTGATGGATATATCCAATATAATAACAGTGTTTACAACAAAAGAAGAAAGGCTGTTACAGAATTTCTTGATGAGGTGGGTATAAAATATTACAAGTCAAATACTACAATATACGTCTGGGCAAGGGTGCCTGATGGGTTTACATCTAAATCTTTTTCCGAGATGCTGCTTGATAAATCAAATGTAGTGGTTACCCCTGGGAGTGCATTCGGCAGTTATGGTGAGGGGTATTTCAGGATATCACTTACAATAGATGATGAAAAACTTAATGAGGCACTGTACAGAATGCGCGATGTTATGTGAGGTAGGATAGTGCTTATAAAATAAAAAATGATGGAGTACAAACATATTTATAAAAAAAAGGAAAGTGCTCTTTTAATCTTTGTTCAGTTTAAAAGTTTTGGCAACAATAAAAACCGGAGACCAGACAAGAAATATTTAAGCGAGCGTGTTGCTGAGCTAAAAAATTTAACTATCAGCGCAGGCGCAGAAGTAGGCGCAGTACTTGAATTCAATCAAATCAAACCGAGTCCAAAATATTTTATAAGTAAGGGTAAATTAGAAAATGCTAAGAATGTAATTTGCGAAAAGAATATAGACCTGGTAATTTTTAATAACGAGATAACCCCTGCACAACAAATCAACCTTCAAGAAAAGTTAGGTATTAAAATTATAGACAAAACCGCATTAATACTGGATATATTTGCTCAAAGAGCGCACAGCAGGGAAGGGAAGCTCCAGGTTGAGCTTGCACAGTTAAACTATATTTTGCCAAGACTTACAGGAAAGGGCGTTCAGCTGTCAAGGCTTGGTGGTGGGATCGGAACAAGAGGACCTGGCGAAATGAAGCTGGAAGTTGACAGGCGGAGGATAAGAAAAAGAATAAGTTTGCTTGAGAAAAAAATTAACAAGGTTATAATCCAAAGAAATGTACAGAGGAAAAAAAGGGAAGAAAATAATATCTTTAAAATAGCGCTTGTCGGTTATACTAACAGCGGAAAATCAACACTTTTAAATGCTGTAACCAATTCCGATGTTTATACAAAAAATATGTTGTTCTCAACACTTGATTCCACTACCAGAAAATTAAATGTAACAGAAGGCTTGGAAGTTTTAATTTCAGATACAGTAGGTTTTATTGAAAAATTACCCCATCAGCTTATTGCTTCATTTAAATCCACATTAGAGGAAGTACTGAGGTCAAATCTTCTCTTATTGATCGTAGATGCAAGCAGCAGTAATCACGAACATCACATTGTAAGTGTAAAAGAAGTATTAAAAGAAATAAATGTTTACCATAAACCAATATTTTTAGTATTTAATAAGATTGATAAAGTAAGTAAAAATAAACTGCTGAGTATAAAAATGAAATATAAAGATGCAATATTTATATCTGCTCTGAAAAAAACAGGTACAGAGGACCTTTACAACAAGGTAAGAGAGGTAACCGAAAAAGATTATTTATCAGTTACTGTAAAAATCCCATACAGCGACAATAAGCTTATCTCTTATCTTTATGATAATTGTCAGATAATTAAAAAGGAATATTGCAAAGATGGTATATTGCTATTACTAAAAGCAGACTCCAGATATTATCCCAAACTTGTAAAATATATTTATAAATAAAAAAATTCAGAAATATTTTCTTAGTACCCCGATTACTTTTCCTAAAATTTTTATATTCTTAACAAGCATAGGCTGCATATGATCATTTTCGGGTATTAATTTAATGTGTTTGGTATCTTTAAAAAATCTTTTTACTGTTGCCTCATCTTCCAGGAGAGCTACGATTATGTCTCCGTTAATGGCTGATTCTTGTTTTCTAACTACTACATAATCTCTGTCAAGAATCCCGGCATTAATCATACTATCTCCTCTGACACGCAGCATAAATACTTCTTTTTGCCCTTTTACAAAATCAGATGTAAGCGGATAATAATCTTCAATATTTTCTTCTGCCAGTAAAGGGCTTCCTGCTGCAATGGTTCCCACTACTGGGACGAAGACAAGATTATTTGTTGTATCGTCAGGGAAACCTGGATCATTCTCATGGTAAAGCAGTGAAATAGCACGTGGACTGTTCGAATTTCTTTTGATATAGCCCATTTTTTCTAACTTTATTAGATGTGAATGCACAGTGGCAGACGAACTCAAATCTACTGCGCTCGCTATTTCTCTTACTGTTGGGGGATAACCGGTTCTCTTTATTTCTCTTGCTATGAATCTAAGTATCTTATTTTGTCTTGAACTAATTTCTTTTTTATTTTTTTCCATAATTAACCAACTAAAATGCTTGCTTTTTTATGGATTATAGCAAAATATATGCATCATGACAAACATAGGTTCGTTTTTATAATTTTTATAAATTATATTTTACTTATCTTCATCTTTGATCCAGGCCATCATTTTTCTAAGTTTTTTACCAACCTCTTCTATTAAATGGTTTTTTTCTTTGTTCTTTATAGAATTATACACAGGCCTGCCAGCTCTATTTTCAAGTATCCAGTCTTTTGCAAATTCGCCAGATTGGATATCCTCCAGTATCTTTTTCATATTTTTCCTGGTATCAGATGTTATAACTTTTTTGCCTATTAGCATATCTCCATATTCAGCAGTGTCACTAATAGCCTCTCTCATTCCGGTTATGCCTCGTTCATAAATTAAATCTACAATTAGTTTCAATTCATTACATACTTCAAAATATGCTATCTCTGGCTGATAACCTGCCTCAACAAGTGTGTCAAATCCAGCTCTTATAAGTTCAGTGGTTCCACCGCACAACACTGCCTGCTCGCCAAATAAGTCTGTTTCTGTTTCTTCTTTAAACGTGGTAGTTATGATTCCAACTCTTCCGGCTCCTAATGCTCTAGCGTAAGCCAAAGCATGTTGTTTTGCCTTTTTTGAATAGTCCTGATAGACAGCTATTATAGCTGGAACACCGCTGTTCTCTGTATACATTCTCCTTACAATAGAACCCGGTCCTTTAGGTGCAACCATTATGACATCAATGTTGTCACCAGGAATTATCTGATTAAAATGAATGTTAAAACCATGGGCAAAACATAGTATGTTGCCTTCTTCAAGATTGGGCTCAATATATTCATAGAAAACATCTTTTTGAATATCGTCAGGGATCAGAACTGTGACAACATCTGCTTTTTTAGAAGCTTCGTCTGTAGTGTAAACTTCAAAACTATTTTTTTCTGCTATAATCCATGCTTTGCTTCCCTTAACTTCTCCAACAATAACATCTATTCCGCTATCTCTTAGATTCTGTGCATGTGCATGTCCTTGATTGCCATAACCTATTATTGCGACTTTTTTATTTTTTAAGATATCCATACTTATGTCTTTGTCATAAAAAATTTCTGCCATTTTTCCTCCTGCCTGTATTTATTTAATAGAATAATACTACTGCTGATTACAAATAATTATACCTGCAATTAGCAAGTAAATATACTAATACCAAATTATTTTATCAGATATACAAAAAAAGTAATACGAGTTTTGAATAATTTTTAAATAATTTCTTGACACAAACATATGTTTGGTAATATTATAATTACAAAAGCAAACATATGTTTGTAGTACAATTAAATTTTCAGTATAGTAATAAGTTTTTATCATGTTGTTTACGAAGGAGGGTAGGGATGTTTAATTTAAAAATAAAAAACATTTTTTTAAATGCACTGGTAATAATTGTAAGCGTACTTGTGATAATTGCCATTTACAGTAATATAAATAAATTTACCAGACCAAGCATAGAAAGATATACTCAAATCAATATAAGAAGTAAATCTGACATAAACGAGGTAATGGAGAAATATTCAAATCCTGGAAACAAGGAGATGTTTTTGGCTGAAATTAAAAAAGTAAATAATATTAAATCATTGGAACATATAGGCAAAAAAACAATAATTATACCTATTATTAAATCTAAGTAATGTGAATCTTTGATACCTTACAAGTATCACGATTTTCCACCAGGTTTGACTCCGATTTTTCTCTAATTTCAAAGAGATGGCTATACGGCTTTTTTGTTTGGGTTTACTAATTTTGATATAGACATGCTGCAATATAATGTTAATATTATATTTGAATTAATTACAACTATTATTATAAAACCAATGTTACTGTAAAATTCGGTAATTTAAGACAGGTGTTAGAAATGGTAAAAGTAAAAGTAAAAGTACTTGACAGATCTATGCCGGCTCCAAAATATGCTAATAAAGGGGATGCAGGCTTAGATTTATACAGCACAATAAATTGCAAACTGAAACCTTTTGAGCGTAAAAAAATACCAAATGGTATTAAAATATCCATACCTGAAGGGTATGCAGGATTTGTGCAGCCGAGATCAGGACTTGCTGCAAAATATGGAATCGGACTTTTAAATTCTCCAGGTTTAATTGACTCAGGGTACAGGGGAGAAGTATGCACAATACTTATAAACCTTGATCCTAAAAATGAATTTGAAATAAAAAAAGGAGATAGGATCTGTCAGCTGGTAATACAAAAAGTTGAAAATGCCGATTTAGAAATCACAGATGAATTGGGAGACACGGATAGGGGAGAAGGCGGATTTGGAAGCACGGGTCTATAGCAGAAGTCCAAACAAGTAAAATTTGTTTCAAATAGCTGCAAAAAGAAAAGTCTAAATCACTAGTAGAACCTTTTAAGGTTTTCATGGTAACGGTTTTTATTTGAGAAAATTTTTTATTGTTTATTATTTATATAAAAAAGTATTTTATATGCTTGTGATATATATACTTATGATATACAATAGGAAAACATATAAATAATTTAAGATAATTATATTATGAAGAGAATTAGCATATTTATAAGAGAAGATCAAAAAAGAGGTTTAAATAAGCTCGCTGCTAATAGCAAAACTTCTTATTCAGAGTTAATTAGAGAAGCAATAGACACTAAACTATTTACTAAGAATGAATATGATTCTAAGTCTGAAATTTTGAAAGAAACTCGCGGTTTTTTAAAAAATAGGTTTAGCAAAGATATTAAAAGTGCAGAAATTGTTGATAATCTAAGATCTGGTTGGGAAGAGCGGTATGACAGACACGAGAGATAGTAATATATTAATAGATACTGATATTATTATCGATTATTTCCGTGATATTGGCAATTTAGGAGAAATTATAGATGATAGTCATAATAACAGATGCTTTGTTTCAGTAATTTCAATAGCAGAAATATATTCCAACATCTTTCCTCGAGAATACGAAATAGTTGAAAAATTCCTCTCATTATTAGAGATAGTCAATGTAGACAAAGTTATATCAAGATTAGCCGGAAGTTATAGAATGGAATTTAATAAATCTCATTTTTTAGAGATTCCAGATGCTTTAATAGCAGCCTCTGCAAAAATTACAGATACTACTCTTATTACCAGGAATATAAAACATTTCCCAATGGATGATATTCAAAAGATTAAGCCTTATTAATTAACACGAAATGTTAAACATTACCCGATGCCGGAAGTTAGAGTTGCAAAACCATAAAGTGAAAAAAAGATGATAATCTATTAAACAAAAGAAAAGGTTTAATTAAAAATCAATAAGTCCTTATCTACTTGACAGAATTAGAAGAGAGGAAAAAGTAATTTATGAAAGTAAAGGATAACAAATAGAGATGACAAAATGGGAATAATTGATAATATTAATAAAAGAAAAAGTATGATTAAGAAAAAAATAATCAATAATGCTCTAAAAGAAGCTAATAACATTGCAACTATATTAGTTAAAAAATTTGGTGCAAAAGAAGTTATACTTTTTGGAAGTTTATTAGAAAAAAAATATTTTGATGTAGCATCAGATATTGATATATCAGTAAAAGGATTAGGTGATAAATACTATAAAGCTTATGGATACTGCCTAAGACATAGTAAATTTAATCTTGATATTAGAGCATATGAAGATATGCCAAATAATTTTAAAATAAATATTAATAGGAAGGGGCTTTACCTATATGGAAATAAACAATTCAAAAAAAGAGATAATTAGTTTAATAGATACTGAATTAAAAAATATCGATCAATTATTAATTGAAATATCTGAATGTAAAGGCAATAATCACATTATTAGGCGTGCAAAAGGTTCAATATTGCATGATTTCTATAATAGCTGTGAAAGAATTTTTGAATTAATTGCACGCGAAATAAACGGTGGTTTTATAGATAGTGAATATTGGCATAAAAGATTACTTTATAAAATGACTATCAATATTGAAAGCATAAGGCCACCTGTAATTTCAAAAAAATTAGCAGCAGCATTAGATGACTATTTATCATTCCGGCATCTTTTTAGAAATATTTATGGATTTGAGTTAGAAAGCAAAAGATTAGACAATCTAATAGAAAAATTTGAAGATACAGTTAATTTATTTAAGAAAGAAATTAAGGAGTTTATTAAAAAGCTGTAAATTTAGTATAAATCAATAACTTCCGATAATATATATTATGTAAACTTGTAATTTTTTTTATAACATATTAACAATAAAGTTATCCCCTCTTAATAAAAGTTTTTGGATTTTTTTATATTAGTATTCAGAAATAAAATCTTTTAGAGGAATAATTCTATAATTTAATTTTTCTGTTAAAGCATGTAATTTCCTGTCAGCGGTAATAAAAGGAATATTTAATTCTTCAGATAAAGAAATATAAATCCCATCGTAAATAGTGACTCCGTTATCCCTGGCTATTTTAAAAGCCTTTTTAAATAGAATATTACCTATCCCCAAAACCATTATAGTATTATATATTTCATTTAATATTGTATAAATCCTATCCTCTGACATTTCTGATTTACTTTTAAAAAAATTTAATAATTCATAAATCAGTAGATCAGGTGCAACAATCACATCATAATTTTTTTTGGGATTGTTGAAAAAATAATTTGCCTGTTCCAGATCTTCTTCATTATCGCTGTAATACCATTTAATAACTACTGAAGAATCCAGAATATATTTTCTTTTAAGACTTTCTTTTATTATAAATTCTGAAAATTTTTTATAATCTTCATTATATTTAAAATATTCTTCCATAATTGTATTGCTTATCTCGAACTAAGTCTTTTTAATGTTTCTGCTTCACCTGAATCACGAAATTTTCTTATTTCCCCAACGGGATCCCAATCCTTAATACCTAAACTCTTTATATAATCTCTTGTCTTTTTTATACTTTCAAAAGCTTTCTTTTTGTTTTCAAAATATTCTTCTTCCCATAAATATTTAAAATAAGTTTCTATGGCATTTAAAAAAAACTTATTTCTTTTTATCTTTTTCTTATCTTTATATTCATCTATTTTTGCCAAAATTTCCTCAGGAATTGATAACAATATTTTTGCCATTTTAAACTCACCACCTTTACTCTATTGTTAAATCTGAACTTTAAACATTTAAAATTTTTTAATGCTACGTTTTAAGGTTAAAAGTATATATTTTTTTATATACTATTTAATATCTAATTATATAGATTACTTTATATATTTCAAGTAATTGGTAAGATTTTTTTATTTTAATATTACCCGATATACTCAAAGAATTTATTCTTCCTCTGTTTCAGGATCTGGAAAATTCAATACGGATGTCCCCTTCCCTATTTCGTATATTGCTATTCTATTCACTTCCTTTTTTGCATAAAAAGAGACACCTCATTTGAGATGTCTCTTAAATTAATATTCAGTTGTCAGTATATTTTTATTCTAAACTATCTATTGCCTCCAATACATTGTCTATGTCAGACATATAGCCTACGTGTATTCCAATTACTTCTCCGTCCAAATCTGTAGCTGCTCCAAAAAACCAGCCCCAGTGGCCGCCATAAACTGCATAACCCTCTTCTTTAAATTTTTTTGCTTCTTCTACATAAATATCATAATCATAATATTCAGGCTTTGGCCAATTATAATTTTCAACATCTTTTATTGTTTTTATATGAGCCAATGGATGTTCAACAGCATAACCAAAATCAACCCCTTCTCTTGGAATCCAGAAGTAGTCTGTTCTTTTTCCATCAGATGTTTTCATTTCTGGTCCTACCCACTTAGGCCTTGCCCATCTAAAGTCAATATGAAAATATTCCATAAGTTCAAGCTGGCTTTTTACACCTGTTTTTTTAATCAATGCATCGTATACAGGCTCGTCTGCACAGAAATCAATAGGGATCCTGTCTGGAATCTGGAAATTATAAGTTTTTATTACTCTTTCTCTTGAATTCATTCGCTCCCTTTTCTAAACATGTATTCACTATAATTTTTTGTATAGCGGTCCTAAATTATTACATGTCCTGTAATCTGCTCCTTCCATATCAATGGTACCAAATGCACTCCACATACTTGGCCTGAAAATTCTTTCTTTTTTAACATTATGCATAGATACTGGAATTCTTAATATCGAAGCCAGTGTCATAAGGTCAGCTCCAATATGGCCGTAACTTATTGCTCCGTGATTTGCTCCCCAGTTAGCCATAACTGAATATACATCTTTAAACGCTCCCTTACCTGTAAGTTTTGGGGAAAACCAGGCAGTGGGCCATGTTGGGTCGGTACGTTTATCCAGGATATTGTGTACTTTATCCGGGAGATTTACAGTGTATCCTTCTGCAATTTGCAGTACCGGTCCAAGTCCTTTTATAAGATTAATCCTTGACATTGTTACCGGCATACCTCCACGAGTAGTAAAATTTGTAGAAAATCCGCCTCCCCTAAAATACGACAAATTTGCCGGTCTAAAAAGAGTTGCATTAATACATTTCTTTACTTCATTTTCTGTTATTTCCCAGAAAGGTTTGATTGCCGGCTTTCCATCTATTTCCTGCTGTCCTGTACCATCAAGAGCAGTCGAGCCTGAATTTATCAGATGGATTATTCCATTTTCAGCCATTTCGGTTAGTTTATAACCGGTAACCCTTTCTACTGCCTCAGGGCTCCAGTAAGTTCTGACATCTGAAAAGATTTGAGCGGTATTGGTTAAAAGATAGCCAAATAACATTGCAACTCCGTTTAAGCAGTCATTTTCAGTGGCTAATACATATGGGGACCTGGTACCATTCCAATCAAATGAACTGTTTAATATTGTCTCGGTAAAATCTCCATTGGGATAATGGTCAGTCCATTGACGCTGGCCCTGAAAACCAGCCACTATGGCATTATGTCCAAGTGACTCTTCATAATAGCCTAATTTTTTAAGCTTTGAATTTCCAGCCATAAGATCTTTGATAATCAGAGTCATCTTTATAATAAATTGCCAATCCTTATCCAGTTCTTTTCTTGATTTTTGCAGCTCTTTAAGATTACTGTCATCACCTTCTTTTAAATTATTCTTTACCCAGGACAAGGCTAATTTATATTCTTCCTTATCATAAATCTCCCTGTCTATTCTTCTGGCAATTTCTGTCATATCGACATACTGGCACCTCATGTCCAGGTAATCTTCAAAAAAGTTGGGGTCTACAGTAGAACCGGCAATACCCATGGCCACACTGCCTATAGATAGATATGATTTCTTACGCATTGTAACTGCAGCTAATGCTGTCCTGGCAAATGTCAAAATTTTATCTTTTACGTCTTCCGGAATAGTGGTGTCATTA
The DNA here is from genome assembly GCA_964392345.1 of uncultured Actinomycetota bacterium. Lineage (GTDB taxonomy): Bacteria > Actinomycetota > Humimicrobiia > Humimicrobiales > Humimicrobiaceae > JAUVXY01. The sequence goes on along the minus strand of CAYMPQ010000009.1, from coordinate 6,049 downwards.
AGATCTTGCACGTCTTTTCCATATATTGAGAAAGCAGGAAGACCTTTTTGGTTGTGAGCAGCCAGTACGGCTGCAAGATAAACTGCACCCGGCCTTTCTGTTCCGTTAAATCCCCATATGGCTTTGGGCCGATGTGTGTCCATATCCATAGTTTCGGAACCATAACACCAGCATGGCGTAACAGTTATAGTTGCTCCTACACCAACTTTAGTAAATTTTTCGTCTGCTGCTACAGCTTCTGCTACTCCCCCAATAGTTGTATCTGAAATAACACATTCTACTGGTTTCCCATCAGGATATTTAACATTATCTGAAATGATTTTTGCTGCAGATTTAGCCATATCCATTGTTTGATTTTCCAGGGATTCCCTTACCCCGTTCATACGGCCGTCTATGGTTGGCCTGATACCGATTTTTGAATAGCTGTTTAAATTAATTGACATAATATATCACTATCTCTTTAAATTAATTTTACTTGCATTATTTGAAGTGTTAACGTTTACAAATGTCAACGTTTACATCATAAATCCAATCAATTTAAGTGTCAAGTAAAATTAATTATTTTATTACATTCTACTTGTTGTAGAATTTCTAATTATAAGGTTTGTACTTAAAGTTACTATAAGCGGTTCTTTTCCTGAGTTCGTGCTTCCATTTTCTATTTTTTTTATTAACATTTCACCAGCAGTTGAACCCAGGTTGTATACAGGCTGACTTACTACAGTAAGCGGTGGATTTAGAATTGGTGCCCAATCTGAATCATCAAAACCTACAATGCCTATATCACCAGGTATTTTAAGGCCCATTTCCTTAATAGTTATAAGCACACCCAATGTCATATCCAAGTTTGCTACAAAAATTGCTTCCGGCCTGTTATTGCTTTCCAGAAGCTCTCTTGCTAAATTGATACCGCTTCTCTTTTTAAAATTACCAATTTTTATAAGGCTGTCATCTTTTGGTATGCCTGCTTCTCTTAACGCTTTTAAATATCCGTCAAGTCTTCCCCTCCCCGTGGTTCTGTCCGTAAAGCCATTTATGATCCCAATTTTTCTATAACCCTGATTTATAAGATGTTTTACGGCTTTATATGCTCCATTTTTGTTATCTACCAGTACTGCATCACACTCTACCCCGTCTATTAGTCTGTCCAAAAGAACTACCTTAGTTCCTGATTCTATCAGCCAGTTAACATATTTAGCATTTTTCCCTGTCGGCGTGAGGATTACACCATCTACCCTGTTAGCTTTTAAAATTTTAAGATATTCCAGTTCTTTTTCAGGGTTGTCATCACCATTGCAAAGAATTGTGTTGTAGCCAGACTTATTGGCCGCATCCTCAACTGATTTTGCGATTATGGAATAAAATTGAGACAAGACATTTCCTATTATTACGCCGATGGTATTTGTTTTTCTCTGTCTTAGATTTCTTGCAACAACATTAATTTCATAATTCAGTTCAGAAATGACCTTTAGAACTTTCTTTCGTGTTTTTTCTTTGACACCCGGGTAGTCACTTAAGACTCTTGAAACAGTTGCAGTAGATACCCCGGCTTTTTCTGCCACTGTTTTTATATTTACTTTCAAAATTGTACCTCTTGAGAATTTACGTAATCGTTACTGCTTAGTGAGACTTAAGTTACATATTTTGTTATCGTTTACAAAAAATATAATAGTATTGCCTTATCCTTATGTCAAGAAAAAATTATTCTTGGGTGATTTGCTAAAACTAAGATTTTTTGATTATTTTTGCAGGACTTCCTGCTGCAAGACAATTTTTCGGGATTGAATTTAAAACTAAAGAATGGGAGCCTATTGTTGTGTTATCCCCTATTTTTACAGGTCCAATTATGGTAACATTTGTATACAAAATTACATTATCTCCGATTTCAGGGTAGCCCGGCTCTCCATGATGAAATATTGAATGGCCCAAACCGCCTAAAGTAACATTTGAAAAAATACTGACATCTTTTCCTATCTTAACTCCCCTGCCAATTACAACACCTGCTGGATGCCATATCCTGCATCCCGGACCAATTTCACAAGCAGGGTCTATTTCTGCCCCATTAAAGAAAAAATTTATTCTGCAGCAAAATTCAGCCAAAAGCCTGAGCTTTATCTTGTACAGTATCTTGTAAAATCTATAAAAGATTAAGGCCTGAACTCCAGGTTTTACAAGCAGTATTCTTAATGCTCCCCAGATACTTGGCCTGCCTTTCATCGTGCCGTACTTACTAAACAAATGCTTGATATCACCTTTTATAGACCCACTAATTTTATTGCTCATGTTGTTTAATTTATAATTACAAGCCTAAACTGATTTACAAATTTTGTTGGAAGTTTTCACATTAAAAACTTGCCTGATTCTTTAAACTATTTATTCGTGTATTTAAATAAGAGGTTATTATAATCTTTTTTATAAAATAATTTAATATTCACATCCGGGTAAAGTTCCCTCAATTTTCTTATTTTATAATTTTTCTTTGTGACCAAATTTTGATTCAAAGTTGTAAGCTCAATGTATAAATTTAAACCTGGCATATAAAAATCAGGAGTAAAGCTTAAAGTAACATTGCCATCCTCGTCCCGCTCTAACGGGAAAGTCCTTGGCTCATATTCCCAATTTATCCTATAAAAATCCAATATCTTAGCAAATTCCTTCTCACTTTTATGGGCAAATTTTATTTTTTCAGCATTTGTAAATCCTGAATTCGATCTATTGTTTTTGTTAATATTTTTTTGTATTTTTAATGTTCTTTCAATCATATGCTCCCTACTATTTAATTTAAATTATCAATATCACAATATTCATTTTTTAAATATTTTTTTTATGTCTCCCTTTAAGCCTGAATATACTTTATCCAACGCTATGCCGAATACAGCCTGTCCGCTATTTAATGTATCAACAATCTCTTTATCTGAGTAGCAGGCATACACTGTATTGCCATCCGACATCAAGGTAACTTTTAATAAAACATCATCATTTTTTTCATTTAATTCCAGATATTTCTTTGTTTTTCTTAGTTTTTGGAGACTAATGCCGGCATCAAGAAGTTTCTTTATGACTTTCAGCTTCAACAAGTCGTTAAAACTGTATGCTCTCTTTGTTCCATAGCCTTTGGCTTTATGTACAGAGGGTCTTATAAAATTTGTTCTATCGTAGTAATCGAGCTGTTTATAGGTGAGGCCTGTAATTTTGCAAGCTTCGCTTGACTTGTAATATTTTTCCGTATCGCTTCTCTTCACAATAATTTTTTTAAAATGTAGCAAGGCATCAAATATTTTCTTTAATTTCATAAGAAAAATATTTATATTTTTAATTACATTGATGTAATTATATTAATGTAATTATATAATTTTAAAAAATAAAGTCAATATTTTGATTAAATGAAGATGATATTATCGCTGATTGGTTTTTTAATGCGGAGATATAAATTTAAAGCAAATTTATTTTGTTTTAAAATCCTCAGGGCTTACATTGTCTAAGAAACTCTTAAATTGCTTTACCTCATCATCAATAGATTGAATTTGGAGACCAGCAGATTCAAGAACATGCTCAGCTGCAAATATATCGCACTTATCTCTTACTGCGATAGCAATAGCGTCAGACGGCCTGGAATCAATTTTTATAATTTTATTGTCTGAGTTCTTTATATTCACGGTTGCATAGAAAGTGTTATTTCTTATGTCAATTATTTCAATATTATTTATTCTTGCCTTTATAGATTTGACAATGCTTACAATTAAGTCATGCGTCATAGGACGAGGCGTTTTAATATTAGCCAACTCCAGAGCAATGGCTGAAGCTTCGTAAGACCCTATCCATATAGGAAGGTACCTGTTGCCACCTTCCCCCTTTAGCAGTATTATTGGCTTTTGAGATGGTAATTCTATTCTCACGCCCTCCAAAGACATTTTTATTGGTATGTATTTTTTCCTTTTTTCTTTCATAATCTCTAAAAAATTATACTCTAAAGATTACCAATCCTGTTAGATAATTTCTTTGACTGTTAATTTAGATTATATCACTTTTTGTTTTACACATCACTTGGTTTCAGTTGCGTGTTTACTTTGAGCAGGAATTAAGATGGGCAGCATTAAAGGCTTGCAGTGTGCTTTATGGATTCTATATCTTTTTCAACTGTGTCTGTTTTGAGCGCATATATAGATTTTAAATTTCTAAATTTTTGTTTATAGTCCATTCCATAACCAACTATATATTTCTCACCAATTTTAAAACCTATGTACTTAATTTTTATGTCTGCTATTCTTCTTATGTCTCGATCCAGAAGAGTGCATATTCCAATGCTTTTTGGAAATCTTGATTCTAAGTTTCGCAATAGATAGCTTATAGTGAGACCTGTATCTATAATGTCCTCTACAATTAGCACGTCTTTATTTTCTATAGCCTCTTCGAGGTCTTTGGTGATTCTGACAACACCGGTGGATGTCCCGCCTATACCATAAGTTGCAATACTAATAAAATCTACACTCAAAGGAATATCTATATTTTTTATCAAATCCACTAAAAATATTACTCCACCCCTGAGAACACTTATAACAAGCAAATCTTTGCCAGCGTAATCTTTGGTTATTTCGTTGCCAAGTTCAATGGTTCGTTTTTTTATCTCTGATTCTGAGAATAGAACTTCGCCTAAAATTTTGTTTTTTGTTAAACTGTATTCCAATTTGTCATTCAAAACTTTATTTAAAAATTACTTGCTTTATATTTTGTAAAATATCTGCATCAGTATGTTAATCTATCAATGCCCTGAACCATAGCTATCCATGTCGAACCCCTGTTGAACAGCATTGTGTTTCCATCCTTGTCTTTATACAGAAATTGGTCAAAGACACTTGTTCTTTCCCAGGTCCCTTCTATCATATTTCCATCCACAAAGAAGAAGGCTTTGTTAACGTCACTGGTTCCAGTTGTTCTGACTGCCATATGTCCACTCTCGTCTATGGGGCCTTCAATATTTGTAATCATAACAATAACATTGTTTATTGTTATTTGCTCGCCTGTTTCCCTATCAGTATGTGGAGCCCCTGCCAGGAGTTTTGAATAATTGTTTTTATCTTTGTTGTATATAAAATCAACCTTATATTGATCATACGAAAAATCAATAGTTACGCTTGAGATATTGCCTCTTTCAGAATTTGCTGCATCTATTTTAAACTCCAATGGCGACTGACTACCTTCAAGTGAATAGCCTACTCTTTTTGCATCTTCTTTAAGCTGCAGGGTAGACATATAACCATTGTTTGGAGAAGACCTGCTGTCGTCTCTCCAGTGCGATGCTTTGGCAGTAATGGAACTGTTGCCGCTCTGATCCCCGAGAACGCTTAGATCATCCAGGCCCAGATCTTCTACTACTTTATAGCACTCAGGATATGTTCCCCAGAAAGCATACAGCGGATCAAAGCTTCTTGCTATCTCAGCATAATATGGTCTTGCACTTCTAACCGGACCCATAATTTCTGCGTCAAATGATGAATAAATTGCTACATATCTTGTAACTCCTCCTTCATCAACAACTTCAAATACAATATCAGCAAGATTTAGTCCTGATTGCGGCCTTGCCTGGGGACTATTTTCTATCATCACAGCTATTGGCCTGCTGCTGCCTACTGAGTCGGAAATTTCCAATCCGCTAAGTACATTAATATTTCCAGTAATTTTTAATTCTGTTGTTTTTTTGGTTTCATCTTTTTTATCTTCTATACTTTCTTCAGTGCCAGCAACTTCCTCCTCTACTACAGCTGCTTCCTCTGGTAGTATTTCTTGTTTTTTGCATCCTGAAAAAGCAATGGTAATGTTTAGAAAGATAACTACGGCAAATACCAGTGTAGTTTTTAAATATTTAAAATTCTTTTTGCTCAATTTGATAATACCTCCATTTAGTTTGATTGTTAAACTACTAAGAATATTGATTCCTGTTTACAAACAAATTTTTAACTATTATAAATGTAAATACGAAAAAATAAAACACCAATAAAAAAAACAACATTTTTCTGGACTGCAATTCTTTGCTGTTGTCTATTTTCTGATA
>CAYMPQ010000008.1:0-38884 GCA_964392345.1 uncultured Actinomycetota bacterium | reverse complement strand
ATCTTTTCTTTACTAATTTGCTTAAAATGATCCTTGTTGCAGAAATAGAAGAGCCGGTTACGTTTTGAGCATCTTTAACTGTAAAGATAGTTTTATCTATTGACGACAGGTTACTTAGTAGTCTGGATTCAATATTTCCAAGTGTACGTTTTATTTGTTCCATAAAATATTACCTTTAATGTGCAATTAATATCTTATAAAGATATATTATGCACATATAACATAATTTTTCAATAGGCTCAGATACTTTTTTAGGCAATAAGGTCCGCCTATTTAAATCATATTTTTCTGCTTGAAGCTAAAATAGCCACCTTCTGCAACAATAATATGATCAAGCACATTTATTCCAACAATAGAGCATGACTTGCACAGTCTTCTTGTAACCTCAATATCATCAAGCGAAGGCTCGGGGTCCCCACTTGGATGATTGTGCAAAAAAATAATTGAAGACGCCGATTCTTTTATCGCAGGTTTAATTACTTCCCTTGGATGGACTATGGAAGCTGTGAGAGAACCCTGCGAGATAAGTACTTCCTTTATTAACTTGTTTTTAACATCAAGCAGGATTGTCTTAAACTGTTCTTTTTTTAAGTCCTTCATAAGCGGAATATAATAATTTGCCACCTCGCTGCTGCACCTGAAACTCTTGTTATTTCCATTTTGTTCAGAAACTGCCCTTTTCCCTAATTCCAGCGATGCAAATATTTGGGCTGCTTTTGCTCTGCCAATACCATTAATCTCTAATAATTCCGGGAGTGATACATTTAGAAGATCCCTTAAATTTTTAAATTTTGAAGTAACATTTTTTGCCAAATCTAACGCAGATATATTTTTGCTATTGCTTCCTATCCCGGTCCTTAGAACAATAGCAAGAAGCTCGCTGTTAGATAAAGATTCAGCTCCAAGTTTTATAAGTTTTTCCCTTGGCCTTTCTTCTTCGGGCCAATTTTTTATTGATATTTTATACAACTTCCTTTAGCTCAGTTTAAAATTAAAATATTTAACAATTTCAATCCAAAATAGTACCTGCTTGAAGTTTATCTTTATTAGATTAGCATAAATATGTAATTGTGTAAACATATAATTGATATTTAATCCTTAAATTAATAATCCATTATTACTAAAAGCTTCCAAAACCAAAAAGGTGAAAAGTTTATATTTACTTCAAAACTAACTTAATATATCATTTAATCCAGTTAAAATTTTGTATTCATCTTAAGACAGAAAGGGTTGACTAATGGACAATATCGCTATAATTACTGATAGTACATCTGACATTCCTGTATCTCTTGCAAAAGAATATGGAATAATTATTATGCCTTTGTATGTTGGTTTTGAGGGAAAACTATACAAAGAAGGAGAGACAATAACTAGCGAGAAAGTATATGAAAAATTAGAAGCCGGAGTCAAAGTAAATACTTCTGCTCCATCTACCGAGATTTTACAAATATTTTTAGAGACTTAATAGAGGAAAAAGGTAAAAATTTAATTTATTGCATCCATCTTAGCTCAAAACTTTCAGGCACCGTCAATTCTGCAAATCAAGCTAAAAAATTCTTTCCACAGGCAAAAATTAAAGTTATTGACTCTAAAAACGTTACTCTCAGCTTAGGCCTTATTGTGCTGGAGGCAGCAAGAGCTGCCAGAGAAGGAAAAAGCGAAGAAGAAATAGATTCCTTGATAGAATCCTTGATAAAGAAGAGTAAATTTTTTGCAACAATAGAAAATTTTGAATATTTATTTAAGGGAGGCAGGGCACCATTTCTTAGAAAACTTTTAAGTAAATCAATAATATTTAAACTCATTATTACAATTGACAAAAACGGTAAGATAAAACCAAAGAAATTTGTAAGAAATAGGAAGAACACATTCATTGAGTTCTGCAGACAAGTTAAAAAAGCATCGTCTTCAGCCAAAAAGGTGCACATTGGTATTTTTTATGGTTCAGGTAAAAAAACAGCCTTAGAGCTTGAAAAGTTGATAAGAGATGATAGTGATATAGAAATTGATGAAATAATTTTAACTGAGATAACTACTATAATAAGTGCCCACACCGGACCGGGAATATGTGGAATAGCTGTTTGCCCAAAAGTTGAGTATTAGTCTCCAATAAAATTAAAGCAATAAACTAATTTGTTGACTAAATTGTCAACTTATTATCCTTTTAATTTCTCATACAACCATCAATGATAATGTAATATTAGAAATAATAAATTAAAAAATAAAGTATATACATTAATATCAGCTGAAATATGGAATATTCAAATAAGTGCTTTGGTCAGGCTTTAAAAGAAATAATGGAAGACAATAAGATAAAATCAAGAAGCCTGGCAAGTAAAACTAATCTTGACTTTAGTTATTTTAGCAAATTAAAGAAAAGAGAGAAGCGCCCACCAATTCAAACTATTGAAATAATCGCTGGTGGATTAAATGTGCCAGCAGAATATTTTTTAGAGTACAGAATTTATATAATCAAAAAGTTGCTGTTAGATAGTCCTGAACTAATTGATAAGGTTCTCGCCTACATAAGTGATTTAATAAATGAGGGTGAATTAAAAGTCGCAGAAAGAAAAACCAAATTTACAAAAAAATAAAATATATTTTTCACTTCAAGCTATGTAAGCCTCCCCAGCCATTTTTTAGCGTCCCACTTAATATGCAGCAAGCAGTGCGATAGACTCTAAAACCTATGCTCTTTTAAATTATTTGACATTAAATTAAAATTATCCCTGGATAAAGAAAACTAAATAAAAATTTTAAAAATGAATTTAGAAGATTTATCAAAATTATTAGACAAAATTTTAAGCAAGTGTACAATTTGCCCGCACAAATGCAAAGTTAACAGGAAAAAAGGAGAAAGAGGTTTCTGTGGGGCAGGATATAAACCTGTGGTGTCATCTGCTATGCCGCATCATGGAGAAGAGCCTCCCATTTCAGGAATCAGAGGCTCTGGAACCATATTTTTCACATATTGCAACATGAAATGTGTATACTGTCAAAATTATCAGATAAGCCAGGAGCGTGAAGGAAGAAAAGTCAGCACGCAAGATATTGCTGACATCATGCTGAAACTTCAGGCTGAAGGCTGCCACAACATTAATTTTGTTTCACCTACAATCTGGATTCCGCAGATAGTAAAAGCACTTTCAATAGCTAAAAAAAATGGGCTAACCACCCCAACTGTTTTTAATACAGGAGGATATGACAACCCACAATTAATAAAAATGCTAAGCGGTGTAGTGGATATTTATATGCCTGATGCAAGATACAGCAGCAGCGATGCGGCAGAAAAATATTCCGGCATTAAAGATTACGTCAGATACAACAGGCAGTCACTTAAAGAAATGTACAGCCAGGTTGGCGGGCTTAAGCTTGACTCAAATGGCATTGCCAGAAAGGGACTTCTTGTAAGGCTTCTGGTTATGCCTGACAATATCGGTGGAATTAGAGAAACTTTAGATTTTATAAAAAATGAGCTTTCAACTGATGTCTATCTTAGCATTATGGCACAATATCATCCTGTATATAAAGCAAGAAACTACCCTGAACTGTATAGAAGAATAACAGCAGGGGAATACTTGGAAATAGTAAAGTATGCTGAAAAGATAGGATTTAATTTTGGATGGACCCAGGATTACATATCACTAAATAGCAGCAAAGATCTGTTTATGCCAAATTTTAAAGATAAAGATGTTTTTAAATACAATAAAAAACATACCAGGTGACTTAAATTATTCTTTTAGTTTAGCGCCGCAATAGGGGCATAATCTAAATTCTTTTTTTACTTGTTTCCCGCACTCAGGACATTTTGTGCCATTGTCTTTTTTAATATTACCTTGCTTTTTTTCAGGAGCAGTGCTCTTCTTAATTTTGATATCTTTATCCGTTAAATTAAAAATACTTTTAATTTTATTTAAAATTCTTACCTCATCTTTTTTTAGTTCTCCGTCTTCCTTAAATTTCTTATACGTGCTCGAGTAAAGGTCTATTATGTCTTCCTTTTCAAACTTATTTAAAGTTTCTATTTCCTCATCCCTTAAATCTTTGTATACGGCGATATTAACCTCAATTTCATCAAATTTCTTGTCCAGTAATTCATCACATTCTTTGCAGTAAAAAGATTCAGAAGAATCAGGTAATTTTTTGCCACATTCCTGGCAGTATTCAGTCATGCTCACTCCTAAAATATTTCTAATAGTTTACAAATAATAAGTTTTTAAATAACATTATATCTCTCCGATATTGTTATATTATCATAAAAAAAATATCTGTAAAATTACCTTTTAGCATTAATAGCTCAAGATTGCAAGATAGCTCAGGTTTCATATACAAATATCTACAGCCTCTCCTTTTTCCATTCCTTAATTTCTTCCAGCGACATAGTATTTAGAATATCATCTTTCTCCAGTCCTGCTCTTCTTGCAACATCTACTCCTAATTTAATCATATCCATATCCTCAATACGGTGTGAATCTGTATTTATGGCAACCTTTGCTCCCATCTCCCTGGCTTTTCTAGCATTTTCTTCATTTAGATCCAGTCTTAAAAAGTAAGAGTTTATTTCTAAAGCTTTATTATTCTTGGCAGCAGCTTCCATTACTTTATCCATATCTATAAAATACGGAGCACGGCTTCCAAAAATTACCCCGGTTGGATGAGCAAGAATATCTATATATTTATTTTCAAGTGCACTTACAGCCCTTGCAGTATTTTCATTGCTGCTATTTAGAAAACTTGAATGCATGGCACAGATTACTATATCTATTTTTTTTAAAATATCGTTGCTGTAATCAAGCCTTCCAACTCCTTTTATATCAACTTCAGCCCCCATCAATATATATGGTTCTTTTACACAGGACCTTAGATCACTAATATATCTTATCTTCTCTACAGCCCTCTCTTCATTTAATCCATTTCCATAAATATTGCTTTGAGAATGATCAGAAATTGCCACATAGTCATACTTATACTCTTTAGCTTTCTTTACCATAGCGCTTACATCAATAATACCGTCACTCCAACCAGAATGTATGTGCAAATCGCCTCTTATATCTTTAATTTCTGCAAGATGCGGCAAAATAAACTTTTCTGCACGCTCTATCTCTCCCAGATCCTCCCTAAGCTCAGGGGGTATATACTGTAGGCCAAGTGCATTATATATTTCCTCTTCCCGAGTATCTGTGTCTTCTTCAAATCCTGTTTTTAATTCTTTTCTTAAATCCTTTTTAGTGCTATGGCTGCTGCTTATATCTATTTTTCCATTTTTAAAATACCCTTTTTTTATGGCTGCTTTCTCCAGTTTCTTTATATGTTTTTTGCTCCCGGTAGTATAAAGCAAATCCGATGCCCAATTTTTATAACTGCTAATAATAATTTCAACATCAATGCCAATTGTGGTTTCAAATCTTGCGCTTATACTTTCAGCCCTTATATCCCTGCTGGCAATTTTTTCTACAAAAGGCAGCGCCCATAATCTCTTTATTAATTTTTCACTTCTCCCTAAATCATATGATGAAATATTAAAATCTGGCAAAACTAAAATATCTATATCTCCAACAATAGATTTTTTCCTTCTTACTGAACCAACGAATTTGATTTCTTTTATTTCCTTTATTTTTTCAAGCTCGCTTTTGATGCCTCTCGTAAAATTTTCAAGATAGACCCTTGGCAGTTTCCCATTTATACTCTTGTAATAATACAAAGATTCCTTCAGCCTTTTGATATAAAATTCATTTATTATATCTTTGTCTATATTGTCCCTGCTCAGGATACCGCTGGCAAAGTCTTCATCAAACAATTTGCTTTCCAAATCCCCTAAGTTCCTGATAGCTAAAACATCATAAATTTTAAACATTTTTTTTGAGCCAAGCCCGCTTATTCTTACAAATTTAATCAGCTCTTCACAGTATTCCGATTTTATTTCTTCATATATTTTAATCTTCCATGATTCAAAATACTCTTTTATCAGATTATATGATGTTTCATTTATCCCGGGTAGTTCACCAAGTTTTCCCCGAAGATAGACACTTTCAATTTCTTCTGGATACCCTTTTATTGTCCTTGCAGCATTCATCAGCGCTACAGTCATACTGTTATCTTTTGATTTAAACTTATAGACTTCTGCTATATCGTTAAGCATCGTTGAAAGTTCTAAATTACTCATATTTCACCCTTAAAGTGCAGCACATTTTTATAATTTAATAATTCCGCGGACAAGACCCTTGTTTTTTATAAGATTTCAGTGTCAGTCAATCTTTTTCTAATATGGTGCTATAATTACAATAACGCTGCAAATATTTAAAACAGATAATTATAACATAAAAACTTTTTAAAAGTTGGCAATGACTAAAAAAAGTAAAATAATTATAATACTCATAGTATCTTTTTTAGCTTTGACAATAATATATTTTTGTATTTTTGGGTTTTTTAATATGAAGGATTATACTAAAGGGAATATGGATTTAACTGATTATGACAAATACAAAATTTTAAGAAACGGAATGATAGAAAGCCAGATTGCTGCAAGGGGTATAAAAGATAAAAAAGTGCTTGATTCCATGAGTAAAGTCCCGCGTGAAAACTTTGTAGATGAAGGTTACAAAGATCAAGCATACTCCGACAGACCACTCCCAATTGGTATGGGGCAGACTATTTCACAGCCTTATATAGTAGCTTTAATGACTGAAAGTTTGGAACTATCAGGAGACGAAAAAGTTCTTGAAATAGGGACAGGATCAGGCTACCAGGCAGCAGTGCTTGCAGAGATTTTGGATGAAGTTTACACTGTAGAAATAATCCCTTCCCTATACGAAAAATCAAAGAAAGCTTTATCTGGGTATCCAAATATCAAGATTAGCAATCACGATGGATATTTTGGGTGGAAAGAAAATGCACCCTTCGACTGTATAATAGTAACAGCTGCCCCTGATCATATTCCTCAACCATTAATAAGCCAGTTAAAAGATGGTGGAATTATGATAATACCAATTGGGCCTCCAGGATGGAATCAGGTTCTCTGGAAAGTAATCAAGCAGGGCGACGACATAAAAACCATAAAAATATGCGATGTGGCTTTTGTACCTCTAACCCGCGATTCTCAACAGTAACGGTAAGAAATTAAGGCAAGAATATAAAGCAGTGCAGCTATACCTATGGCAATGGAAAACCCAAAATGTATGGATATAATAACTGCTGCAATGGATCCAACTACTGACGAACAACCGTTAATTGCCCAGAGCCATGGTATTATTTCTCTCCTTTTTTCCTTAGCCCTGGATATACCAGTTGGGAAAGGTATCCCCATAAAAAACCCTGCCGGCATTATAAGTAATGCTGTATAAAAAAATCTCTGCCACAAAGTTTTTGAAATTATAAAATCTGATATAAATGGGAAAACTACTACAAAAACAGCAATATATGCCACTAAAACTATAATAACAAGCTTTAAATTAAAAAACTTCAACCGGCTGCTTAAATAGCTTCCCAAACCTGCAGACAACATTAAGCTAAAAAAGATTACTGAAAGAGAATAAGCCGGCTCACCTAATATTAATATAAACTTTTGAATAAATGGGAGTTCTATAAAAAAATACCCGGTTCCAAGAGCAAAAAAATAAACTAGAAACTTAAAATCCCTCTTAATATTTATATTTATCTTTTTTATTCTCAATGGAAATAAAATAAGAAGAATTGAAAGAACAATTGAAATAATTAATGCTGCAATAAGTATCAGGTACCCGCCCCCACCAAAAGGCTGGGTGGATTTTCCAAAATATTTCATGATATCCGGTACCTGAACAAATTTAAAGAAATTAAAAAAATATGGCTTATCGTCTACAGCAGGCTTTATATTAAAATAATAACTCTCGTAAAATTCCTCTCTTGTATTATCACCGCCTTCAAGTATTTCTTTGTAGAAATTATAAAAATAAGGTTTTTCTAATCTGTTATAAATATTCACTTCCTCTTCTGATGCATTGCTGTAATAAACAATATCAAAATTTAGCTCCTCAGCCTTAGCTTTAAGATTATCAATTTCCTGCACTGAAAATTCGTCTTTTTTAAATAGCGTGGTAAGCGTGGACCAGCTTCTAAAGGCAAAAATACTTCTGGATATTTCCTCTGTACCAGACTTGCCGCAGCCACCTATAAGAGTTGAAAGTATCTTTAAATTTTCGCTTGGAGGAAACTGCGCCCATCTGGTTACAGCCATCACTCCATCATTTTTTAAAATATTTATCAAACCTTCAAAGGACTCTTTTGTGTAAAGATAATTTTCATTTAAACTATAGGCGCCGCTTGATATTGGATGGAAGCTATCTGATAGGCTCACAATTATTAAATCAAACTTTTCATCAGCTACTTTAGCAAAGTTACGGCTTGAAGTTTCAAATACTCTTACACTATCCTTATTGTAAATATTTCCACTGAACTCCGCAAAATCTTTTTCTAAAACATCAGCTACCAGGCTGTTGCTTTCAACAACATAAATATTTTGGCTTCCAAAATAGGAGGAGCTCAGTACATCCATTCCTCCCCCTGGCTCTATCACCAGAACATTTTCAGGATATTGTTTTACAGTAAAAAGTAAAGATATGGGAAGATATTCTATAAACTTAAGTTTGCTGACCTCATCTTCCACATTCGTGATTGCAGAGAGGTTGTCGCCATCAATAGTCAGTCCTAGTTGTTCGGGTGGAACTTCCTTATACTTTAAACTAATTCCGGTAGCAGATTTTATGCTGGAACTTTCTATCACATTTACTACCGAATATGAATTTTCACTTGTGTGTATGACTTTTGAATCAGGATACCTGAGCACTGTGGACAGGCTTTTGTATGGAGACATTCTTATATCTAATGTTTGAGGAAAACAAAGTAAAACAGTGGCTAAAAATATCAAAAAAATAACACATGAAATTAAAAAAACCTTAAAATATTTCTTATTTATCAGAATAAAAGTTGCAGCAAGCCCCACAGCAGTTGAAGCTAAAATAACTCCTCTTTCACTTATAAATGGTATAATAAATATTACAAGAAGTGCCCCTGATGCAGAACCCATTAAATTATAAAAATAAGTTATTCCAGGTTTTTCCTGCACAAAGAATATATAACATATGAATGAACCACCGAAGAAAAATGGGAGAAGCAAAAACAAATAGTACGCGGCCAAATAAAAGATCTGTCTCGGTTCCCACGCAATTTTAAAAGAGTCAAAAGGAATAAGGTTTATTGAAATAAAGCTTACAACTACTGATACTGAAAAACAAAATGAAAAAAGTAATAAAATAAAATTTTGGTCTTTAAATTTGTTTATAAAAAAATATAAAAAACTTCCACTGATTCCAAACCCCAAAAGAGCTGTGCTTACAATTAAAAATGCAAAATGATAATAATCAGAAATAGATAAAATTCTAAGAAGACATACCTGGTATAGAAATATTGAAAAAGAAATTAAAAATAATGAAATATTTATTTTATTTCTCATAGATAAATAAAATGAACCTTTCCGGCTTTCTTCTATTTTGGCTCTATGTGTATGGTAATTTCTTCTATATTTTTAAAGCGCTCTTTTATCCTGTTTTCCATATTAGTGACAGTCTTATGCGCTTTCTTTACACTTAAATCCCTGCCCAGTTTACAATGAAACGCCAGGTTATAAAGATTTCCTTTTTTAAGAACTGTAAAATTATGGCAGGTGCCCGGGTTTACATAGCAAGAAATTTCTTTTCTAATTTCAAAAATTAATTTTTCAGATTCACTGGTAGTATCCTTCCAATTCTCCCTGTATTTCATGTCTTCAATATGAATATATATATTACGTATTTTATCGTTTACTTTTTTAATCTTATCCTCTGCAGCTTTTGTCAATTTTTCAGCCTCATCTAATTTTATATGATCATCCAGTTCCACATGTACGAATAAATCAATAAATTCACCTACTTTATATATAAGAATATTGTGTATGCCTTTCACCCCAGGCTGGTTCAAAATAACTTCTTTCATAATATCTGATATATTCTCATCAGGCAGCAAGGCCTTAAGCTCCACTATTATTTCTGAGTTCAAAATATTTTTTGAAATTTTGTCCTTTATTTTTGTCTTAATCTTTTCAGCTTGTGACAGATACAGGTTGTTTGCAACACATACATCTAAATTTATGAATTTAACATTTCCAACTTCATGAATTTTTATTCTATCTATAGAATTTATCTCAGGAATCCCGCTTAAGATGCCTGCAACCTTTTCCGTTACTTCTTTAGGAACATAATCCAGTAAGTTTCTTATAGTTTTCACAGCAATTTTTAAGCTAAAAGTTATAATAAGTATGGAAACAACTATGGAAACAATGGGGTCAGCAATAAAAATGCCAAAGTTGGCAAAAATTAAGCCTACTATTACAATAGCTGAACTAAAAATATCTCCAGTATAATTAATAAAATTTGCTT
Source organism: uncultured Actinomycetota bacterium (assembly GCA_964392345.1). Taxonomy (GTDB): domain Bacteria; phylum Actinomycetota; class Humimicrobiia; order Humimicrobiales; family Humimicrobiaceae; genus JAUVXY01. The sequence continues at coordinate 28,436 of CAYMPQ010000008.1, read as the reverse complement.
TAAAGGCAAGAGAGTTATATTTTTTTGCAGCCCTCCCTACATAAATAACTCTAACAACATTAAGGATTATGGAAATACTTAAAATAAGAAAAACATGCCATGTTATGTTAAGGCTAAAGTTTTTGTATATTATTCTCTGTATAGATTTAAAAATTATAAAAAAACATAAAACAGAAATGATGCTTACTTCCAGTAATGCAGAAAAATTTTCATACTTTCCATGTCCATATGTATGATCCTTGTCAGCCGGTTTTGCAGACATTCTAATGGCCAGATAAGTAATCAGTACCGTCACCAAATCAAGACCATTATTTAAAGCTTCTGAATAAACACCTATACTGTTGGTAAAATAGGCAACCCCGACTTTTACTGTAACCAGAAAAACAGAAACTGCCAGTGAAAATAAAGCAACTCTCTTCATATTTAAATCTTTGTTATCCAAACTGCTGTTTGAGCTTAACAATTTTGCCGTAACCTTCCCTTACAATTTTAATTACTTAAATATCTTTCTTTTTAGGCCTTAATAAAAATATGATGCCAGCACTTACGAGAGCAAACACAAATACCATAACTTCAGTAATAAGTGTGCCAAAGCTGTAGGCAAAATAAACTGCCACAAAATCTATCAGCATATGATAAAAGAAGGCAATCACAATAAAATAATACCTCTTGCTTAAAAAAGCATACATTACTAAAACTGAAAGTGAAATTTGAATAGTTATTGCAAAGATTCTTTCCATCGCTCCTACCATTGGCATATACCAAGCCATATTTTCAAATATTGACAAACCTGCTCCAGGTATAATATGGGAGAAAAACCTAAATATTATGTAATTAGCTAAAACTGACAATCCAACAAATATTGCAGATTCTCCTCCGCCTCCATGTCCAATTCCATACATAATCCCCTTACAGTAACTCCTATTCTTTATTACCGCCCCGATGCCTATTGCTCTTACTCCTTCTTCAAAAAGTCCTGCCGTAAAAGATGCAAACAACCCTGATAGTACTACCAGCATTTTTCCGCTAAAATTATTTCCTATAATCCCAGCTACAAGGCTGTTTAGTGGTATTCTAATAAGAGAAGCTACAAATAATCCAGCTCCCAAAAAGAATATTGCCCATGAAATTTTAAACTTTTTCCACACAAATATGCCAAGAGCTATAGGAAGTCCTATTTCTATTAAAACAGCAATAGCAAAAGAAATATCAAGTAAATAATTATTCATTTACTCCATCCATCTTCAATTAAATATAATAAAACCAAAAAACATTCTTTAAGTTTTTTTAAAACTTATAAGGATAGTTTTAAATAACATCATTGTATCAATAATTATAATTTATAAAAGCATGCTTTTATATCTTTTTAATAACAAAAAATGGTAAAATCAATGTGCAGTTAACCGTAAAGCCACTAACAGAGAGACCGGAAATGCAAAAAGTGCGAAATTAACAAAATAAAGCGGACCTATAATGAGAACAGGAACCATGAACCTCCCTCTCCACGGAGGGAAAGCGCCATACTGGCTATTTAACAGAATGAAAAAACTATCAAGAGAAATTATTATGCTGATAGTTTCTGAATATGGCTCTTCCGAAATGCTGTACAGAATCTCGGATCCATTGTGGTTTCAGGCTTTTGGGTGTGCCCTGGGATTTGACTGGCACTCAAGCGGAGTTACCACAACTGTCTGTGGAGCCGTAAAAGAATCAGTAAAAGGGCTGGAAAAAGATTTAGGCTTCTTTGTTGCCGGGGGTAAAGGAGCAGCTTCAAGAAAAACCCCGCAGGAAATTGAAAATGCAGCAGATAAAATGGGGTTTGACTTTAGTAATTTAGTATATAACAGCAAAATAACAGCAAAGGTGGATAGCAGTGCTCTTCAGGATGGATACCAGCTTTATCACCACTGCTTCTTCTTTACCAAAGATGGAAAGCAGTGGTCTGTTGTACAGCAGGGAATGAACGAAGACACAAAAACTGCCAGAAGATACCACTGGCTCAGTAAAGACATATCTGATTTTGTTTGCGAACCACACAGTGCAATATGCTGCAATAGCAAAAGTACAGTGCTAAACCTGGTTGCCCGGGAAAGCAGCAGCGCCAGAGATGTAATTGCCCAGCTTTCGTGTGAAGGGCCCAAACTGGTGCTAAAAGATTTAAAAAAAATAAAAGATTTTCAGGAAGAAAAAAGATACAGCCTTCCGGAAAGGCACTATATAAAACTAACTGATATTGATTTTAGAAGACTGGAAAAAATATTTACTTCTACATATGAGATAAAACCAAAAAACTTTGAAAATCTTCTTTCAATCAGGGGAATAGGCCCGAAAACTATAAGGGCCCTTGCGCTGATTTCAGAACTTATATACGGAACACACTACAGCATAAAAGATCCTGTAAGATTTAGTTTTGCCCATGGTGGAAAGGACGGGCATCCATATCCGGTAGATAGGGAAAATTATGACAGATCTATTGAAATTCTACATAAAGCAGTAAGAGACAGTAAAATTGGAAGAACAGAGAAAATAAAAGCTATCAAGAGGCTTGCGTATTTTTATGAATAACATGTACTATCTAAGCTTGGTGCTTACAGCTACTCTTCCTACAAGCATAAAATTTAATATAAATATTTTGTATATGAATAGCTTTTCAAGAATGCAGTGTCTATGCTAATGGAGGGAGCGTAAAAGAATCCGTCATCTCCAAAACATCCGTCAGCTGCCAGTATATGCATGTGGGGAAATCAAGATTATAAGACTTGCGATAATAAAACTGGAGCATTATTTCTAAGCTCATCTTCTGAATAAACATTAGAGATAGATTTTTTACAGCATCCATATTATACTTTCAACAATATTTATTTGTACTTGATGAAAGAAAGAATAAATGAATCTGGTGACAGGAGCTACGGGTTTTATAGGCAATGTGCTGGTGCGAAAGCTTGTTGAAAGAGGAGAGAAAGTCAGAGCTTTTATCAGAACTACTTCGGATTTTTCCGTACTCGAGGGTTTGCCTGTAGATAAAGCTGTTGGGAACATTCTTGATATTAAATCGCTTGTCGAATCTTTTAAGGGAGTAGAAACTGTATACCATCTGGCTGCAAAGATCTCCATAATGCCTGGAGAGGAAAAACAAACACGTGAGATAAACCTTGAGGAGACCCGGAATGTTTTAAAAGCCTGCAGGACCTCGGGGGTAAAAAAAATTGTTTTTACAAGCACTATACACGCACTAAAGGAGCCGCCGCTGGGGACGGTAATAGATGAAAGTATGCCATATGACCCCGAAAATGAAAGGGGTGAATATGACAGATCGAAAGCACAGGCAAGTATTGATGTCCTTGAAGCCGGAAAAGAGGGACTGCATACGGTAGTATTATGTCCGACAGGAACACTCGGACCCTGTGACTGGCGGTTGTCTGCCATAACGCAGACTTTTCTTGATTTCTACAATGGAAAGATGAAAATGGCTATTGACGGCGCCTATGATTTTGTAGATGTCAGGGATGTAGCAGAGGGTCATATCCTTGCCTCCCAAAAAGCAAAATCCGGTGAAAACTATATACTTTCTGGGCAGAGGATCACGATGCAGGATATGTTTGAAATCCTTGCAGAAGTGACCGGGGTAAGAAGCCCCGGCCTGTATATCCCTCTATGGCTTGCAAAAGCCTACTGCTGGTTTACTCCGGCATATTACAGGATATCAGGCAGGACGCCACGCTATACAAATTACTCTTTATGCACACTCCAGAGTAATTCTTTTATAAGTCATAGGAAAGCAAGCGAGGAGCTTGGGTATGACCCCATTCCTGTAAATGAATCCGTCAGGGATACCTTTAAATGGTTCAAGGAGGTTGGGATCATAAAGTAGATCAGTGAATACCAGATAAGTATTCCCCTGACTACTTTATAAATGGTATAAGAGCTTTCCGTTTTTCAGGATAATCAGGAAAGTTTTCCCTGTACCACTTGTGATTTGTAAAAGCCCTTGGAGCCAGATTGGCAAATGTAAAAACCGCAAATGCAAGACCCGGGATAGACCACGTCGCAACAGCCCAGCCCGTCCATTCAATTATCTCTCCAAAATAGTTCGGGCAGGATATATATTTGAAAAGGCCTCTGCGGGGGATGCTGTAGCCATCTTTTGATGAATCTCTAAGTCTCCTTAAAATATGGTCCGAATGAAGGTTTATTGCTATTCCTGAAATGAAAAGCGCTGTCCCTATTATAAATCTCGGATCGTAAAACCAGCTAATTGGATAGACCGGTACCAGGTAAAAAAGGTATTTTCCGTTTACATAACCATTTATTATATTAAAACCCAGAGCGAAAACGATCAGTATGACAGGGAATTTTTTATCTCCGCCCTTCATAAGAAAAGGAAAGATGAAGGTGCGCTGAAAATAATGTGCCGTCCACATGAGGAGAAATGTTATTGCTACTATACTGGCCCTTTTATTTCCCAGAAAAAATAAGATTATAATGACAGAAAAGGCAGGGAACTCCATAATAAGCCATCCATGTTTTGCCTTTACAGTATAGCCCCAGCCTTTGCGCAGATGGCGCCCATAAGGAGCAGGCACAAGAAGAAGAGAGAAATATACAATGGCAGCAAACGCAAAGAGGGCAACCAGAAAAATTCTGTATAATATGATCTCATCCATATAAAAAAATGGTAAATAAATAATAAAATTATAAAGATATTAATGGATTTTGTAAATTTTTTGTTGGCTTTGCCCATCATTTGTTGCATGCTTTCTTCTAATAGGGTGAGACACACCCGAATTAAAGCCTGTGGAGATAACAACTTCTGTGCTGGAAGTTGGCTCTGTGAAGCAGGAACCAGGTCCTCAACAGGATGCACGGTAATTTATTGCCATGAAGATGTCACAAATAAATTATGCTTGCAGCTGATACTGGTATTTGTATAGCTTGTGATAGATACCTTTAAGTTTTAAAAGTTCTCTATGGGTTCCTCTTTCCACAATCCGTCCGTGGGAAAGTACTATAATTTTATCAACATTCTTTATAGTGGAGAGCCTGTGAGCAATTACTATAGTAGTTCTGTTTTTCATTATTTTAGCCATTGCATCCTGGATGAGTGCTTCAATTTCCGAGTCAATACTTGAAGTAGCTTCATCTAAAACCAGAAGTATTTCTGGATTGAAAACTATTGCTCTTGCAAAAGCAATAAGCTGCCTCTGACCCACAGATAATGCCTGTCCCCTTTCTTTTACTTCATGGTTGTATTTATCAGGCAGCCTTTCTATAAATTTATGGGCATTTACATATTTTGAAGCTTCTATTACTTTTTCTATGGGTATATTCTTATTTCCAAGCCGTATGTTATCCAAAATGCTTCCGGAAAATAAAAATACATCCTGCATCACAACGCCTATATGTTTCCTTAAATCCTGAAGTTTAAATTTTTTTATACTTATATCATCAAGATATATATTTCCCTTTTGTATATCATAAAACCTGTTGAGCAAATTTATTATTGAAGTTTTCCCGGAACCGGTTGCTCCCACGAAAGCCACACTCTGGCCGGTTGCAAGGTTAAAAGATATATCTTTTAAAATATAATTATCCTTATTATACGCAAACCATACTCCGTCAAACTTTATATTTCCTCTTATCCCCTTTACTTTTACTGGATTTTTTGGAGAGATAATTGAAGGCCTTTGATCCAAAAGTCCAAATATCCTCTCAGATGCGGCTATGGCTTCCTGAAGTATTCCGAATTTTTCGCTCAAGTCACTTATGGGATGGAAGAATTTTTCAATATACTGGATAAATGCAACAAGCGTTCCCAGAGACAGCAGACCTTGGATCACCTTTCCTCCTCCATACCAGATCATAAGGGCAACAGCCAGAGTGCTTGTCAGGATTACAATAGGGAAAAAGACTGCATAATAGAAAATGGTTTTTAAATAAGTTGTAAGATAGCCTTCATTTAAGGCCATAAACTCCTCATTATTTTTTTTCTGGCGGTTAAAGATCTTTGTGGTATTTATTCCGGAAATTGATTCCTGAAGGAAAGAATTGATATTAGATATCTTTGTCCTTATAACCCTAAATGTTACTCTGACTTTGGCTCTGAAAATAAAAGTTGCAATGGCAAGTAAAACTAGAACCGAAAAAGCTATTAGGGATAATTTCCAGTTAAGAGAAAGCATAATAATCATAATGCCAGCTATCATAAATATGTCTCCAAAGAGGGTAACTATCCCGGAAGATAACATTTCATTTAAAGTCTGTACGTCAGTAGTTACCCTGGTCATTACCCGGCCAACCGGATTTTTATCAAAAAAAGACATTGGCATCTTATGAATATGTAAAAAAACATCCATTCTCATGTCATACATCATTTTCTGCCCCATATATTCTGTATAATAACCCTGGATATATCTTAAGATAAATTCAAATAATATTACCAGTCCAAATAGTAATACTATGTAAAGCAATCCGTCAGGCTTTCCGGGGATAATGTATCTGTCTATAGCAATTTTTAGTAAAAACGGCCCTAAAACTTGAAGTCCTGCAGTTACCAGCAGAAGAAATACTGTAAGAGCTAAAAGGTTTTTATAAGGCTTGATATACTTAAACAGCCTGATAAGTATTTTTTTTTCTATTTGTCTTTCCGATAGATCTTTTTCGTAAAAGCTAAAGCTCATACTTCTTCCTCTAACTCTTCAGATAGTTGCTGCCTGTAATATAATCTCTTATAAATTTCACATGTTTTCATCATTTTGTTATGATTTCCAATTTCATCTATACTGCCGTCATCCATTACAATAATAAGATCTGAATTCTTGATAGTTGAAATACGGTGGGAAATAATTATGGTTGTTATATTTTTAGTCTTCATCTTTAAATCTTTTAAAATCAGTTTCTCAGTATTGGTATCAACATTTGAGAAGGAATCATCAAGTATCAGCACAGAAGGCCTGGACAAAAGCGCCCTTGCTATGGCCAATCTTTGCTTCTGTCCTCCGGAAAGGGTGACTCCGCGCTCACCGATCATGGTCTGGTAAGAATCTGGAAAAGTCTTAATATCTTCATGTAAATGCGATGTTTTAGATGCCTCAGTCACAACATTTAAAAGCTCTTGTTCATTTAAATCTTTAAAAAATTCCTCTTTCCCAAAAAGGATATTTTCTTTTATGGATTTTGAAAACAGAAATGGTTCTTGGTCCACATAACCAATATAAGACCTGAGTACATCCGGCGGAATAGATTTGATATTTTTCCCATCAATAAGTATTTTTCCTTTTTGAGGATCGTATAAGCGTGGAATCAGATTTACCATTGTTGACTTTCCGCTTCCGGTAAATCCTACTATTCCTACCTGCATACCTGTTTCTATATCAAAACTGATATCTTTTATTGTCCAATTGTTTTTTGAAGATCTTGTTGGATTATCTTTAAAATCCAGGAAATTGGCTTTTAGCAGAACTTTTGTCTTTTTGCTGAGTTCATATCTATAATAAACATGGTCAAAACTGATATTGCCTGAAAGAGTCTTTATAATAACCGGCCTCTTTGGGCGTATAATATCCGGCTGTATTCTAAATATATTATTAATTCTACCCATTGAAACAGACCCCCTTTGAAGGAGGTTAATAACCCATCCCAGGGAAATCAGCGGCCAGGTGATAGAGCCGATATAAGCACTAAACTGGACAAATTGGCCAATAGTTAAAGACTGATTGATTACTTGCCTTCCACCAATAAGAAGAACCACCATTGTCCCGATACCACCGATAAATAGCATTGCCGGCCAGAAAACACTGCGGACTTTTGCTAGGGAAAGGTTTCTTTTTATATATTCCAGATTAAGGTCGGAGAAAATATTCTTTTCATTTTCTTCCTGGGTGAAAGATTTAATCACTTTTATTCCGGCAATACTTTCCTGGGTTCTTGCGGTTAATGTCGCATATTGTTCCTGTGACTTTTTAAACCGTCTGTAAAGCATGGCGCTTAATTTGCTTACCATGAAGGGTAATATTGGAATTGCAACCAGGGAATAAAGGGACAGCTTTATATCAATTAAAAACATTACAGTCAGTGTAGTGAAGAAAATAAAGATAGTATTGAATAAGTTGAGAAGACCAGGGCCTACAAAGTTTCTTACTGCTTCAAGATCATTGGTCATAAGGGCCATGATGCTTCCAGTCCTGGTGTTTGTAAAGAAAGATGAATCAAGTTTTTGAAGGTGTGCAAAAAAGTCAGTTCTTATGCTATATTCAATTTTCCTTGATACGCCTATCAGCATTTTTCTCATATAAAATCTAAAAATACCCTGCAGCGCTGCGATTCCCACAAGAAAGCCTGCAAATTTTAATAGATTAATGCTATCAGGCGTACTTCCGATACCATCAATTGCAAGTTTTAAGATCCATGGGATGAGAAGACCTAAGAGGCCGGTAAGTAATATATATATAATACTGCCGGATAGGTGAAGCCGGTGTTTTTTAAAATATTTAAATAATGTTTTTAATTCTTTGATATTTAATCCTTTTGTTTAAAACTTACTTGAAAAATACTAAAGATATTATATCGGCTCTTATAAGCTAATGATTATATAATTATAGGAAAGGCAAGTAAATTTATTTTTGGAGGACAATATCAATATCTCTTGTCATTCGTGGCTCAGAATAATAATTCATTGCCACAGAGCCGCTAATCACATAAGGGATTTTATTTTTATTTAATCTTGTGATTACATCTTTTAAGACTTTAAATTCATCTATTATATTGATTGATTATTTAAGTTAATAAGTTACTTTTTTAATACTATCAAAAAAGAGTTAGTAAAAAAAGATATTAATGCTGTTATCATATGATATTTTTATTATCATTTAATTACACTAACAAGATAGGAGAACTTTTAAAAAATGAAAGCTATCAAGAGGCTTGCATATTTTACGGGTAACAAATTATTAATTTTATAATTGAAAAAATATCCTGAAAAGATTATTATTTTACTACTTTAAAGATAAGGGAATATATGAAAATAAGCGTACTGCTGGCAAATAATTTTGATGAATCAGAATATAAAGAATTTTTTAATAATTCTGTTTGCATGGTTATAGATGTCTTAAGGGCAACATCAACCATTGCTGCCATTTTTGAAAGCAGGGCCAAGCGCATAATTACATCGCAAAGCAAAGATTTAGCCTTCAGACTTAAAAAATGGAACGGTGATTTTATATTATGCGGAGAGGAAGATGGTTTAATTATTGATGGTTTTGATTATGATAATTCGCCATCAACAATTTCTAAAACTGATTTAACCGGCAAAACAATAGTTATGAAAACAACCAACGGAACCAGGTCTTTTAAAAAAGCCGAATTTGCAAAAGCTGCATTTCCAGTTGCATTGCTAAATTTATCATATACTGTGGATTGTGTCCTAGATTATGCATGCAAGGATAAGAGCGACATTGTTATCCTATGCTCTGGCAAGCAGGGAAAAATAGCTTACGATGACGCCTTCGCAGCAGGGGTTGTTATAAAAAAAATAATGGAAAAAGTTGAAGACATAGAACTAGATGATGCAGGCGAGCTTGTTTATAACTCCGCTTTAAAAGAGAGGAGTATAATGAATGTTTTTCTAAAATCCTCAAGCGGGAAAAGCTGCGCAGCCTTAAATTTAAGGGAGGATTTAAAATACTGCTCTCTTGTAGATAGATATAATATAGCTGGCAAGATGAAGGTGCTGGATTTAAATGACCGGTTCAGGTCCATAATTTGCCTGGAGCCCTATAAAATGTAACGCAGAATTTAGATTGCTGCGATTTCTAAATTTTCCTTATGCAATTCACCTTGCAAGCATTAATATTTTTAGTACGTCATCCCTATTTAATTCAACAAAATTACCAACCGGACCTGATTCAGTACATTTTGCAGCCATCTCTTCAATCCTATCATCAGAAATATCTGCTTCTTTAAGAGTGGTCGGCAGTCCTATCTTACTGAAATAATTTTTCAGTTTTTTTATTCCCTCCAGTGCCACTTTTTCCACATCCTTAAAGTCTGGTTCCACGCTCCACACATTTACAGCAAATTGTGCAAATCTTTCCACATCCTGTTTATACACATATTTCATCCAGGCCGGAAAAACAATGGATAATCCTGCGCCATGGGCAATATCATAAATCCCGCTGATTTCATGCTCTATATCATGCGAACCCCAGTCCCCTATTCTTCCGGTACCGATCAGATCATTATGCGCAACAGTGCCTGCCCACATAATTTCAGCACGTGCTTCATAATTTTTTGGTTCTTTTAATGCTATTGGCACATTATTGATTATTGTTTTTAAAGTAGCCTCGCACAATCTGTCAGTAAGCTCGACATTCTGAACTCTTGTAAAATATCTTTCCATTACATGTGCCATAATATCCGATGCACCACAGGCAGTTTGATAAGGTGGGAGCGTATATGAAATTTCCGGATTTAATATAGCAAACTCCGGACGTAATAATTCACTTCCAAATGCCCTTTTATAATGTCCTTTTTCTCTGGTAATTACCGAACCATTGCTTGCCTCACTGCCTGCAGCAGGTATAGTAAGAATCACTCCAAGAGGAACAATTTCATTTGCTTCCGCCCTACCGGTATAAAAATCCCATACATCCCCGGAGTAAGGTACTCCTATGGCTATTGCTTTGGCTGAATCAATTACGCTTCCTCCGCCCACAGCAAGAATAAAATCAATTTTCTCTTTACGGCAAATATCTATTCCTTTTTTTACCAGGCTTAATTTGGGATTCGGCTGGACACCGCCCAGTTCAACTATCTCCAATCTATCATCCCTTAAAGATTTTATAACTCTACCATAAAGCCCATGCTTTTTAATGCTTCCACTGCCGTAATGCAGCAATACCCTGCTGCCATACTTTTTTATCTCGCTGCCAGCCTGGTTCTCAGTATTTTTTCCAAAAATTATTTTTGTAGCATTTTTAAATGTAAAATTCTCCATTTTTCCTCCTAAAGGTTTGAAGTTAGACATTATTGTACACTAAAAAAACTTAGGTTAAAATGGCTAATAAAACTACACCAATACACATAAAAAATGGTAAAATTAAAAAGTGGACAGTTACTAAAAACAACGGTGCTAAAATTTTTATTAAAGTTTTTATGGATAAAAAAGAAGCAGCTAAAATTTTAAATGAAATTGGGACACTGCTAGAACTAAAAGGCGAAAACCCTTTTAAAATTAGAGCTTACCAGAATGCTGCAAGAGCCCTTGAAACATCAGACATTGTTTTAGATAAGGATTTAAAGATAGAAGACCTTAGGGGTATAAAGGGCATTGGTTCACACATAGCAGACCGCATAAAAGAATTCGCTGACTCAGGAAGCTTTAAGTTATATGAGGATTTAAGAAAATCTATTCCTCCGGGACTTATTGAAATGCTAAAAATTCCTACTCTGGGACCAAAAAAGATAAAGTACCTTTTTGACAGCCTGGCAATTACAAACATTGGCCAGTTAGAATATGCATGTATTGAAAACAGGCTTTTAGAGCTTCCAAATTTTGGCAGGAAATCCCAGGAAAACATACTGAGAGGTATTGAGGCAGTAAAAAAATATAAGGGCAGGTTTCTTTTTGCAGAAGTTATCACAGAAGCAGAAGATGTGCACGATAAAATAAAAAATTTTAAATATGTCATAAGGTCAAATCTTGCCGGCAGCATCCGCAGGAAAAAGGGAGTTGTAAAAGATATTGATATTGTTGCAAGCACAGGCAGTCCGGATAAAGTCATGAATTACTTTACCAGCCTTCCTGAGGCAGAAGAAGTAATTGCAAAAGGTGCAACAAAATCCAGTATAAAGTTAAAGTCAGGAATAAACGTTGATATAAGAACTGTAAGCGACAGCCAGTACCCTTACGCACTTCACCACTTTACAGGAAGTAAAGAGCACAATACAGCTATGAGGATCATGGCTAAAAAAGATAATATAAAAATGAATGAATATGGACTTTTCAGAAATGGCAGTCTTGTCAAATGCTCAAGCGAAAAAGATATTTTTAACTTTTTTTCAATGGACTGGATACCTCCTGAGCTCAGGGAAAACTATGGAGAAATAGAAGCAGCTAAAAACAAGGCACTCCCCAGACTCATAGAGGAGAAAGATATAAAAGGACTGTTTCATATTCACACAGCCTGGAGCGATGGAAATATGAGCATTGCACAGGTTTGCAAAGAGCTAAAAAAAATGGGGCTTGAGTATGCAGGGATAAGCGAGCACAGCAAAACAGCTTCGTACGCTGGAGGATTAAAAGATGAAGATATAGCTGCATATTTTGAAGAAATAGATAAATTAAATAAAAAATACAAAAACTTTAAAATATTTAAAGGAATTGAATCAGACATTCTGCTTGATGGCAGTCTTGATTATAGCGATGAAGTTTTATCTAAATTTGATTTTGTCATTGCTGCCATTCATTCCAGCTTTAACTTAAGTGAAGAGCAGATGACAGACAGGATAGTAAAAGCTATTGAGAATAAATTTACTACTATGATAGCTCATCCCACAGGAAGACTGCTTCTGGCCAGGGATCCTTACAAAGTAGATATAATTAAAATAATAAATGCAGCAGCAGAAAATAATGTGGATATAGAACTAAATGCGAGTCCTTTTAGATTGGATCTAGACTGGAGAATGTGCAAGTATGCAAAAGAGAGAGGGATAAAAATTTTTATAAATCCTGATGCCCACAGCATAGAAAATTTATATGAATACAAATTTGGTGTGAACACTGCCAGAAAAGGCTGGCTTGAAAAAGGAGATGTACCAAATACTCTTTCTGCCGAAGAAATCAGCAATTATTTAAAAAATAAAAAGTACTAATTATGAAAAATAAAGGGATATATAAACCTGCGGTAAAAAATATAAATAAAATACTAAATATATTAAATGAAGAATATCCTGATGCCGGCATAACTTCACTCACTCACAAAAATGCCTTTCAGCTTCTGGTGGCTACAATTCTTTCTGCACAAAGTACTGACAAACTTGTAAACAAAGTTACACCACGCCTTTTTAAAAAATACAAAACTCCGGAAGATTTTGCTTGTGCAAGCACGACACAGCTTCAGGAAGACATAAAATCAACTGGTTTTTACAAAAATAAAACAAAAAGTATTATTAGCTGTTCAAAAGATATAGTCAGTAAATTTAATGGCAAAGTTCCAGATAATATTGAAGACCTGACTTCTCTTCATGGAGTAGGAAGAAAAACAGCCAATGTAGTACTGGCAAATATGTTTGGCAGACAGGCAATAATAGTGGACACACATGTAAAGAGAATTTCAAATAGGCTGGGGCTCACAACAAATTCTGATGCTGTAAAAATTGAGTTTGATCTTATGAAAATAATTCCTGAAGAAAGCTGGAGCCGTTTTTCACATCAAATAATAGCACTTGGCAGAACTATCTGTGACGCAAAAAAACCTGAGTGCCCGATATGCAGGCTTCTTCCCTATTGCATGTATGGGCAGGAAAACGCTTGATCAACCTTTTCATATTCCCTTGCCAAGTGTAGATTTGGCAAGAGATGCGTGCTTTACTCCCTTAACTGCTTTAAGCTTTGATTCTAACTGATGCACTTCACCAATTTTACCCTTTACTATAATTACTTCCAGGCACATATTATGATCCAGATGGATATGCTGGCTCGAAATTATATTTTCCTGGTAGCTATGCTGGATGTCAATCAGGTTATCCATAAGTTCTCTTTTGTGGTGGTTATACACCATAACTATTGCTCCGGCAATTTCTTCCTCGCTTTTTACCCATTCCTCATTTACCAGCTCTTTTCTTACCAGATCCCTTATAGCTTCTGACCTGTTGCCATAATTATGCTCTTTTATAAATTTATCAAATTTTCTTAATAAATCTTCCTCAATAGAAACACCAAATCTTTTTAAATCACTCATGCTGCTATATCCCCTGTTTACTTTAGTATTGCCAATCCACAAGCATGTGCTGCCAGTACCTATGATATTTATCAAATATTTCCATTACATCCTGGTGACAAGCAAAATTTTATAAAAATTAAAATATTTACTTCTGCAAAATAGCATAAAGGCTTACATGCTTTTTCTTATCAAATAGTCCATTTCCATCCGGGCTTACCAGCTCTATTTTTTTAAATCCAGCATTCTTTGCCATCTTTAAAAAAAGATTTACTCTAAGTGTACACAACAAAGAAGAATCAGAGTAAAAATCTTCTACATCCCCGTCATTACTTAACATTGCTATTAAAAAATCAAGTCTGGTCTTAAGTTTACCATACTCAAAATGTTTTATAAAAAAATATACTTTACCGTTTTTTTTAATTATCTTAGGCTTGTTAAATCTATTATTTTCCATAATCCGGGGTTCAAAATTCAAAAACTGAAATACTGCTGCACCTTTTTCTCCGAGTTTTTTTCTTACGCTTTTAAGCGCATGTTTTACTTTTTTCCTGCTTCCCAAAATTGGAAGCGTGTTCCCAAGAGATACCACAAGATCGAACCCGCCAACAGGCAACATGTTTAGATCTTCAAACCCTCCATTCATCAACGTAACATTGGCTGATTTTATAACATTTTTTCTGGCATAGTCTATCATTCCACTGGATGGATCAATGGCTGTAATATTATCTGCAAGGCTGGAAAACATCTGAGCATGGCGAGCTGCTCCGCATCCTACATCCAGTATTTTTTTGATATTTCTTTCTTTAATTAGTTTTACAAAGAAATTTTTTTCTTTTTTTAACCTTTCTTGCCAGTTTACCTGCAGGTCATAAAACTCAGGATCCAGGTTAAAGTTTTTTACCATCAATGCACCGTCGCTTTTATTTTTAAATATTTTGTCTTGAGAGTTTATATATTTTCCATAACAATAACTTTATTTTTGGAAAATTCATCTGCCAACTCTTTGATTTCATCTTTAACAGAAAAATAAAGTATTGACCATCCAGCCTCACAGAGTTTTTTAAGTATCTTAAACTGGGTTTTGATACGTTCTTTATCTGAAGCAATAAAAGCATCATCCATTATAAAAAATCCCTTTTCTGAATTTAATATTTTATCTGAAAGAGCAATCCTTATTGCCATATACAACTGGTCGTAAGCACCTTTGCTCAATTTAGCCGCATCTAAAACCTGCTCATCACTATTTATAACTTTTATGGTCTGGCTCTTAGCGTCAAACTCCACTTTCCTGTATCTGCCGCCTGTTATTTCCATAAAGTAGTTAGACACTTCAAGTTCATCAAACAAGTCTGATATCTTCGTTTTTTCTTCTTCCCTTATCTCCTCAAAAATCTTTATAGAATCTACTGCAACTCTGTACCGCTCATCTACTTCTTCCAAGAAACAGCTTACAGTTTCCATTACCTCCCCAAGCCTGTCAAGATTGCTTACCCCAATATCAGTATCCACATCTATAAAATTCTTAAGGTTAAGTTCTAAAAATCTTCTTTCAAATTCTTTTAAACTGCTTTTATGCTCATTTAGTTTTCTGCCTATTTCCTCTTTTTTATCTTCCAGCACTCTGAGGTTATCTTTCAGGCTATAATACTCAGACCTGTCAAATTTTATTCCTTTCCCGCCCTCGCCTTCTAATTCAATGCTTGTATCAGGTTTTAAACTTTTAATTTCTTTGTCCCAACTACTGATATATTTATCAAGGTTTTCAACTATATTTTTAATGCTTTCGCTGTCTTCTGTTTCATACGCGTCACTGTCTGCTTTGGTTTCTAAATCCTCCTCGCTCATAATAATTTTTACGCCGCTCGCAATCTCTGACTCAAGTTTATTTCTAAATTCTAATTTTTTTTCAAACTCATCTGTATCTTTGATGCCAAACTCCTCAAATATATTTTTAATTTTATATTCAAGGCCAAGCCTGTCGGCTTCTTCTCTCTCTATGTCTTTATTTAGTTCTTCCTCGCTTCTTTCCAGCAATCTTAAATCTTCAAGCAATTTTCTGTTTTGCTCTGAAATAACCTTAAACTTATCATTAAACTTTCCAGCTTTTTCAAGTATTTCGCTAATACTACCTGCAGAAAAACCAAGGCTGCGAAAATTATTTAATAAAGAAGACTCCCTGTTTTTAAAATTTTTGCCTTTTCTGCCAGTAATTAAAAATACCGCAAGAAAACCAAAAAATAAAATTAAAAATACCGCAGGGAATATAAAAGCTGCGGCAGCATTGTGCATATTTGAATATTTAACAGTAAAATATATGGCAGTAAAACTTACTGGCACAAGAAATAAAAAAACAAAAGCCAAAACAAGGTATAGTTTCCTGCTGCCAATTTCTACTTCTTCAGTCTTTCTGGAAGATAAAAGGTCAATGTCCCTTTTTATCTTTTCTATTTCTTTCGCTTTACCTTCAAGAGGGGCCATCTCGCTTTGTTTTTCGCTTATTTTTTCCTTTAGCCCATCCTTTTTTTCAGATATCCCTTCCAGCTTCTTGTTTAATTCAGCAATGTTATCTTTTTTAGAATTAAGATCTGATTCAATTTTTAGCAGATTATTAAATTCCTTCTGGTTGTATTTTTTTACTTTCCTGTATTCTCCCAATATGTTTTTCAGCCTGTCCAAAGTACTGCTTAATCTCTCATATTTTTCTTTTTTTAAAGCTGCATCCTGCATATAAATACTTTTTTTCGTATCCTTTATGTTCTGGTCCAGTTTTAACAGATCAAGTTCTAAAAAATCCAACTTTCTGTCCTTTGCATCATCAATATAATTGCTTATGCTATCTTTTAGGGCACAAGCACCATTCCTTACGCTGGATACTTTATCGTAGTCCTTGCTGTTGGATAAAGACGCATCGCTTTTTGCAGCAGTTAATCTCCCGTAATCTTTTAGAAGCATAAGAATTTTATCTAACCTGTCTGTCTGCATCCCAGTTAATCTGTCTACAATATTTTTAAAATAGTTTCCTTCTTCTTTTATGACTAAATCACTATTTCTTATAATAAATACATTCCTGAGATCCGAACTATCTATATTAAGATAGTCGCTGAAACTTTTTTTAGACGACAATTTTATTTCATTTTTTTTGTCATCCTCAAGTACAATATACCCTTCCGGCTGCTCATCTACTCTGTCTATGTACTCAAAATCTTTTACCTTTCCATTGAGCAGCATTTTTATAACAGCATCAATAGTCAGAGTTTTCCCAGTCTCATTCCTGCCGTAGATTACCTGGAGGCCACCCCCTGGCTGCAGTTCTAAATTGTTTAAGGGCCCATACCTTCTGATAAATATTTTGTTAATTCTCATTTGAATTTTTAAAATCTTGCTTGTGAAAATTGGAACACTACAACATCATTGATTTTATCTTTAAACTCGCCTGACAATTCTTTTTTGTCCAGCTTTTTTTTAAATGTCCCATACAATGGATCGCTCAGTACATCTCTTGCATCCCTGTAGTTTTCAATTATTTCAATATTGCCCTCATGCTTTTTATATTTACTAATAATTTTCTTGATCTTTTCATTTATTGTCTTCTCTGGGATTGATATAAATCCTTCTAAATTTACAACCAGATTTACATTTGGCATATTGTAAGTACCTAAACTTTTTTCCAGCTCACCAAGCACTTTAAGCTCCGTACCGGGCTTAAAAATAAATTTTAAGTCATCATAATAAAATGTATCCAATGCAACTGAATTTACCCTTTTATCATCCTTTAAATCTGTATCAATTATGCATACCCTTCTTTTTCCGGTTTCTTTTCTTGTAATTGAAACAGGGCTCCCGCTGTACACAAATACTGTGCTGTCAGAAATTTTATTCTCAACAAATTGCGAGTGAAAGTGGCCCGCCAGGATGTAATCAAAACCTATTTCTGCAAGTACTTTTGAATTTACAGGAAGATAAAGCTGCCTCTCTTCATCACCAAATCCACCTTCTTTTAAGAAAGGCACATCAAGCGAGCAGTGAATTAGTAAAATATTAATCTTACCTGAATTTATTTTTCTTTTAAGGTCGAAAACAAGGTCATTAAAATCCTGGTTTGCGTAAGGAACTGCAATTATTTTTAAATCTTTAAACTCTACTTCCTCAAAAGGCTCACCTAAAAGTACCCTGATATTATTTCCAAAATTGAGGTCTGAAGTATATGCCTTGTAATCATGATTTCCGGGTATCACTAAAACCTCAAACGGAAGTGATGAAAGCTTGTCCCTAAGAGAAGGTCTAAGCTTGTCTGCTTCTCTGTTGCTGTCAAAAAAATCCCCTGCTATCACCACTAAATCGACATTTTCTTTCTTAGATGCCAGGATAATTTTTTCAAGAGCTTCCAGTCTCTCAGGATATTTAGAGCTTAAATGCAAATCTGAGCTATGAAGTATTTTCATACTGGTACTTTTTCTCTTTTAAGCAGGCTAGGTGAAAAACACCTGCGCCCTTCTTCTCCATTTATTTTATTGAATTCTCTTACTTCTTCTTATGCTTTTCTTATTATACAGCAACTGCTAAAGATTTTAATTTATCTTTACGATTTTTTATATTTATTTTAAAAATGGAAGCTTGTCTTTTTTTATGTAGGCAACCGCCTGGCATGAAGCAACAACACCGCCGGAATCATTTTTGACAATAATATTGTAGGTAGCAATTCTTCTGCTTCTGCTTATTTCCACAGCTTCCGCTCTCAGTAGGTCACCGGCCAGGGAAGGTTTTATGTAGTTAATACTCATACTTAATGCAACAGCGGCATTTCCATAAGAATTAGATGCAGAACCAAATGCTACATCTACCAATGAAAAAATAGCTCCGCCATGAGCTATGGAAAAAAAATTATTACACTTGCTTGAAACTTTCATCTCAACTACAGAGCGGCCCTTCTTCATCTCTACAACTTTCATACCAAAAAGCTTTGCGTAAGGCTCCCCTTCTACGTTCTTCCTGATTATTTCCAGTAAATCCTTTTCCATATTAAAAACTCCTTAACGTTTCTGCCAATTGTATTTGTGCTAAAATCACTGCATTGACGGCTATCTTTGTACAATAAAGCTTGCATGCAAGCTGCACATTATCAATATCGTAATCATAATTACTGATATTGTCAAAAGAGAGGTCGGTTTTCTTTATTAAAATATAATTAAAGCTGAGTATAAGAATTTGCCACGAAGTTAGATAATCACAGTTGGCATTGAGGTAAGCCTTCTTTCTGCTATCTTTTTATATTATAATCTATTCCTAAACATACAAATTTTCAAAAAAATTAGAAAACAGGGGGCAGTACATGGTCGTTTTAGATAATATAAAACTGGATATGCCAAAAGATATTGGAAAAGACTTTTTAAAGCATCTTATGGGTGGAAGGCTTAACCCGCAGATTGAAAAGCTTCTGGAAGAAAAAAGAAGCGAATGCATAAAAAATATCTCTCCTAAAGCAATTTATGAAACCTATGAGATTGAAAAAATTAAAAATAACTCTGTATATTTTAAATCAGGTCATATTTTTAACGGTCCTAACATCTCCAAAATTTTAACCGGTTCTGAAATAGCTGTAATTTTTATATTTACCCTTGGCAGCAGGATAGATGAGATTATAAAAAATGCAAGCAAAAACGGAGACGCTCTTTCCACTATTGTAATGGATTCTGTAGCTACAAAAATGTTGAATATTCTCGGAGAAAAAGTTGGGACCTTTATAAAAAAAGAAGGAACCAGAGAAAACAGCTGGGGCTCAACATGCACTTATTCCCCAGGACAATTTAAATGGACAATTGAGGAACAAAAAGAAATCTTCCATATGGCTGATGGGGACAAAATTGGAGTAAAATTAAACAAAAGCATGCTAATGATCCCTTTTATGTCTATATCTGGAGTATATGGATTTGGTCCTAAAGACAAAATTAATAAAACCAGTACAGCCTGTGAGCTCTGCCCTAAAAAAGATTGCATATCAAGAAGATAGCAATAACAGCTCCTGTATAAACAAAATATATTTAAAAAATATAAGGACCAAGCTACAAGGTCGCACTAGAACTCTGCTAATTCCTCCTTGTCCACACCATATACTGAATCATGCGTATCCAGTTTTTCTTTTCTCATAAAATCCGGGACATCACTGGCATATTTACTCATTCCACATCTTTCATTAAATTTTTTCCATCAACAAATCTTCTAAAAGCTATAGGAATTCTTACTTCTACAGCCATTAATTTTCCTCTCCTTTTTTATGCGCTCTAACTTATCTATACTCTTTGCACATATTTTCCATACCAACATCTTCTGCAACTTTTCTGCATGCTATTCTGCCTTTGTATATATTTAGTCCGCTCAGTATCTCTTTGTCTTTTTTAAATACATCTGTCCCGTAATCTGCAATTTTTTTAATATATGGCAGTGTCAGGTTTGTCAAAGCAAGGGTTGATGTCTTTGAAAAAACACCCGGCATATTAGCTACACAGTAATGCAGCACCCCTTCTCTTATATATACCGGATCTTTGTGGGTTGTAGCTTTTGCAGTTTCAATGCTGCTTCCCTGGTCAATATCTACAGCAACTATTACTGAGCCTTTTTTCATCATCTTTACCATATCTTTTGTAACAAGTATTGGCGTTCTTGCTCCTCTTATATATACAGCACTAATTAGTATGTCAGCTTTTTTTATCTCTTCTGTAATGCTGTAAGATGACATAATAAGTGTAGAAACATTATGGCCAAAGTAGTTTTCCATCTCAATTTCTCTTAACTCATCTATAAATGGTGACATAATGGTAACTTTTGCTCCAAGCCCTGATGCCATCTTTGCTGCACTTTTTGCAACAACTCCTGCACCAAGTATCAGTACATACCCGGGCAGAACTCCAGACACTCCGCTGATTAGAACTCCGTTTCCGCCAAAATTTATTCCCAGATAGTATGCGCCAACAATTGCAGCAACTCTGCCTGCAACCTCACTCATAGGAGCAAGAAGTGGAAAATGGCCGCACTTTTCTATTGTCTCATATGCTATGCATGCAGCGCCTGATTTAAGCAGGACTTCAACTAATTTCTTATTTGATGACAGGTGGAGGTATGTAAAAAGTATCTGGTCTTTTCTAATAAGGGAATACTCGGGCTGGATTGGTTCTTTTACCTTTACTATCATCTCGGATAACTTGTAAACTTCTTCAATTGTACTGCATATTTTAGCTCCTGCGTCTATGTATTCTTTGTCGGTATGTCCGCTTCCATCACCTGCACTATTTTGTACCAGAACTTTATGGCTGCTTCTTATAAGCTCGTATGCACCACCCGGGGTAATTGATACCCTGTATTCGCTCTCTTTTATTTCTTTTGGGATTCCTATTATCATGTTAAATCCTTTTTTTATAAATTTTATAAATTATAAAAAACTGATTTCAGGAGTTTTGCAGTAGCATTACAATGGTATTATGTTATACATTTAAATTTATACCGTATTCCATATTTCTTGTCAATTTTTTAAAAAAATTATTGTCAAGTAAAAATTAAAAGTATACTTATTAACCCAAGCTTCAAAATAATCACCTAAAGTCATTAAATTTTAGCCTATTTTATACACTTATACTCCCATTATGGTGAGGTTTTTTGTATTAATATTGAAATGTAGTAACCTAATTCTTCGCCTACTTCTATTTGAAAATAATTATTTCTTTTGTTAACCTATAATTGTTTTATCTTGTGTTTACTGAAATTTTAAAGGTTGCAGTGACCAAAAATAGGCCACCAGTCCTCCGATATAGTGGACTTTTATGATTTTAAATCAAAAGTTGAGTTAAACTTTATTGAAATAATCAAATTGTTCAAGTATAGCTGGAATAAAAGATGGGGAAAGTATGTATGAATTAAAATTCAATATCGCTATTTGAACCTCCATAAAATTTTTCATTCAGGTACTACCTTTTCCATCTGGCAATAAGCTCTGTGGGGGTGGTTGTATCATTGAAAATCCTAGCCAGTCAAACCTGCGACTGCCGCACCTAAAATTATTGCATTATCAACTTTGTTTATTTCATAATGATAATTACCTCTTTGAATTAAAATATTGCCAAGATAATGGTCAACTCGAGACTGGAAATTCTTTGATCCGTAGAAACAACTACCTTCAGGAGTAATACAAACAGGATAACATGGATTTTTCCCTTTATCAGATTTCACTATTACTGAAGCTAAAATTATTGAAGTTAAAATTGCTGCCCTTTCCACCAGACTCTCAAATATATAGTAAATAAATGCAAGGTCTTTATTAGATGCATTTTTTATTAGATCTTTAAGATATTCATCTTTAGGAGGATAGCAGAGAAAATCATCTATATCTTTTGATTTAAGAATAATTGAACCTCTAAAACTTTCAGAGAAGGCTTCTGTAAGCAACTTGTCACAAATTGCATACCTAATTACCTCTGTTGCAAGACCACCAAGATAAGCTCCGGATAGCATCTTTTCATAGCTATTCATACCAGGATTTATTGTTGTACTAGCAAATTTAATATCAATTTCTCCACGTGGTCCTCTTGAAAGATTACCAGCTTCAATGTTAATAACCTGGTAATCTTCCTAGTCCAAATCCTCTATAAACTTTTTTTTAATATTCTTATTTTTTTCAATGTAGCATGCATTCAAAACAGTACCAAGTATAAAACCAATATAACTTTCAAACTCCCTGTCTTGGAAAGATGAGATCCCTGACAAAAGAGATGTAACTGTATCGTTTAATACCACAACTTTTTTGTCTCCACTGTATCCACGGTTTTTTATTGTCTGCAATAGATTTTCTACAATAAATTCACCTTTAGCTTCTTTTGCTTTTACTTCTTTGTTGAATCTAATCAACTTTCCATCTTTATTCGGAAAAATTTCAGTGGGGTATGAAAAAACAAATCCAATAGAATCACTGACGTCAATAATATCTTTAATATTATCAACAATTATGTTGAAGAATTCATTTTTTGTAACTTCATTGCCTTTGGATCCAGGCTAAAAGACTGCCTGTAATTACTAATTTTGGGCTCACTTTTATCACTGAATGTAACAACAGCAGACCTGAAGTTAGTAACACCAGCATCAAGAACTATTACAGACTTGTTTTTGGCATTTCTCTCATAAGCTGTATAAAAGTGGGAAACATCTTAAGAGAACTCTCGGCACCTATAAGGCTTTTCTGCATCTCCTGTAAAAAACTATCCACATATTTCTGAATATCAATAGATGCATAATACATACCATAATGTTCTAAAAAATCTCTTACACTTTTTCTTATTTCTCTAATTTCTTTGTCGTTTAGAATATCCATATTTATGTGTCAACCTATTTTTTATTTTTTTGTACTGATTTTCACAATCCTATACAATTACTTTTTTGCTCCATATATCTTAAAATAAGGTCTATTCCTCCTACCACCTGCAACCTAGTTTACAGCAATAGAGCTATAGTCTCCAAAATCTGACGTTGAAATGCATTACTATAACTAGACAAAGCAAAATTTGACTCTTACTTTTCAATGCCATCTATTATAGCTTTAAACAACTAGATAATTAGATATAAAGAGATATTAATCTTTTAGTTAAAAGCACGCCTTTTCTGACATATTCCTTCATTTTTTTCCCAATCCCTATCCTCATGCTCAATACTAACTACACCCTTATAGCCAACTTCGTGCAAGGCTCTTAAGTATTTCTTCCAGTCAATATCGCCCATACCTGCTATTTTATCTTCGTAAAAACTAAATCCATAAATTCCTTTTTCAGCAAGCTTATCGGGTAACATCTTTGTGTCTTTTGCATGTGTGTAAAAAATCTTATCCTTAAAAGAATAAACAGCTTTTACATAATCTATAAATTGCCAAACAAGATGTGATGGATCTAAATTCAGGCCTATGTAATCGGACTGGATAAGATCAAACATCTTTTCCCGTATTTCAGGAGACCTTGTGATATTATGACCACCAGGCCATCTGTCTGTCCAGAGCATTGTACAGTTTTCAATCGCTATTTTGATTTTATATTCTTCTGCAAATTTTACAATATCTACAAAAATTTCCTTATACATCTTTAAGTTATAATCATCATCCTTATCTTTGTCTCTGCCGACGAAAGTTCCTACAACCTCCACATTTAGTGTCCTTGCTACAACAATAACTTTTTTCAGATGATTAATATAGAAATCTCTCTTGGATTCATCAGGATCAAGATAATTAGGATAATAGGCAAGAGACGAAATTTCCATGTTGTTTGCTTTTAAAGTTTCATCAATCTTTTTAACTTCCGTATCATCCAATTTCTCAACATCTATGTGCGTAACACCTGCATATCTTCTTTTTTCATATTCTTTTGGCCAGCATGGAATTTCGACCATCTGAAAACCACTTCTTGCACCCCACGCAACAACTTCTTCGAAAGTCCTTTCTGGGAAACATGCGCTTAAATATCCTATCTTCAATTTTACCTCACCTCTATTTTAATCTTTCAAGAATACCAACTGTAGCAGTTGCACCAAATCTGCTACAGCCCAGCTTTTTAATTTCAATTGCTCTTTCTAAAGTCCTGATCCCGCCTGCTGCTTTGAGCCTTATCTCAGGCTTGCAGTAATTTCTCATTAATTTCAAATCTTCATCAGTAGCACCACCTGTTCCGTAGCCAGTTGATGTTTTTACAAAATCAACATTAATATCATTACAAATCCTACACGCTGCTATTTTCTGATCTGTATCTAAATAACAATTTTCAAATATGACTTTTACAATCACACCTCTGCTATGACATAAATCTGTAACAGCCTCAAGATCATTTTTTACAAACTCATGATCGCCAGAACGAAGCTTTCCAATATTTAAAACAACATCCAGCTCAACAGCTCCATTGCTTATTGCTTCTTTGGATTCAAAAACTTTAGCAGCAGTTGTCGTAGCACCATGTGGGAAACCAATAACAGTAGTTGTAGCAACACTGGAGTCTTCAAGACATTTTTTTACAAGGATAACATCGCTCGGCCTGCAGCAAACAGATGCAACCCTATATTCTCTGGCAATTCTACAGCCTTCCATTATATCCTGATTTGTAAGAATGGGATTAAGCAGTGAATGATCGATCATCTGAGCAATTTCTTCATAGGTTACCATTAGCCTTCTCCCGTATAATAAGATAATAATTTATTTAAACATATCTTTTAAAACTAATATTCATTTTTTAAAGAACCAAAAATATTATTACTACTTACATAGGAAAATTAATTAACTTTTCTATTAACTAATTTTTTTACAACTTCCACCATATATTCTGTGTTCATCTTATACTTTTTAATAAGTTCTTCATTTGTTCCTGCCTCATTTAGAGTATCAAGTATACCGATTCTAACCATTGGACAAGGATTTTCTTCTACAATTACTTCAGATACTGCACTCCCCAATCCTCCATATATGTTATGGTTTTCCGCTGTTGCTATAGCTTTTGTTTCTTTTGCACACTTTATTATCATCTCTTTATCTATTGGTTTTATTGTAGACATATTTACTACTCTTGTGCTTATTCCTTCGGTTTTAAGTAAACTAACTGCTTGAAGGGCAACTGAAGTCATAACTCCACAGGAAATAATAGTTACGTCGGTTCCATCCTTTACTATTCTAGCTTTCCCTATTTTAAACTTGCAATCAGGGCCAAATACAGCAGGCCACTCATCTCTTGTTTCTCTAAGGTACACCGGTCCCTCATGTTTAGCAATTTCAAATACTGCACTTACCATCTCAAATTCATCAGCTGGATCTATTACAACCATACCAGGAATTGCTCTCATTATGGATATATCCTCAACTGCCATATGGCTTGCTCCTGTCTTTCCATTAAACAGACCGGTATATGCTCCAACAAGTTTTACATTAAGATGTTGATATGCTATTGAAATTGATACCTGATCTAATGCTCTTTTACTTATAAATGCGGCAAAGGTTGCTACAAATGGTATTTTTCCACATGATGCAAGTCCCGCTGATACTCCTACCATGTTCTGTTCTGCTATCCCGCACTGGATAAACCTTTCAGGGTATTTATCTGCAAAGTAAGTTGTCTTTGTTGAACTTGCAAGGTCTGCATCAAGCACCATAATATTCTTATTTTTTGATCCTAATTTCACTAGTGCCTTTCCGAAAGCCTCTCTTATTTCTGCCAAAATATCAACCCCCTTAGATTTTTAAAATTGTTGCATTATTCAATATTTTTTATTTCAGAAATAGCTTTTTTACATTCTTCCGGTGTAGGTGCTTTGCCGTGCCAGTTGCAAGTACCTTCCATAAAACTTACACCCTTACCTTTCGTTGTTTTTGCTACTATGATCGTTGGTTTACCTTTTTTTAATTCTGCAGTTTTGCATGCATTTATAATCTGTAATATGTCATGGCCATTTATCTCTATTACATTCCACCCAAAGGCTGTCCATTTTTCTGCTACTGGAGCTATTTCTATAATATCTGAGACATTCCCCATAAGCTGGACATTGTTATAGTCAAGTATTGCAGTTAGGTTATCTAGCCTGTAATGGGAACAAAACATTGCAGCTTCCCAAATTTGCCCTTCTTGAATCTCTCCATCGCCAAGTATTACATAAGTTCGGTATGATTTAGCATCAAGTTTTGCCGCATAGGCAACCCCAGCTCCGATTGATAGTCCTTGGCCCAGTGCGCCAGTCGATGCCTCAACACCTGCAACTTTGGTTTTATCAGGATGTACCTGAAGTTTGCTTCCAATAGTACCAAATGTTTTTAGCTCATCAATACCAAAATATCCCCTAAGTGCAAGCACCGAATAGAGGGCTGTAGCCCCATGGCCTTTTGAAATTATTAGCCTATCCCTATCTGGCCATTCAGGCCTTTGGGGGTCTATGTTAAGTATATTAAAATAAAGAGTTGCCAATATGTCAGCTGCAGAAAGAGACCCTCCAAGATGTCCAACTTGAGCTTTTGATATCATATTCAACACTGAACATCTAATATCTGATGCCCTTTCCTTTATTTCCAATACTATTTTTGAGTCTAATTTTTTAATCATATTTTCCTCCATAGCTTTATAGTGTCTTGCACAAGATTTTTAATCTGTATCCACAAATTTAACAAACCTGCCCGAAGGTACCAAAGTAATTTTTATATTTTTGTCTTGACTTATATTTAAGTCTATAATCTTTTTAAGATTTTCTACCTTTTTAAACCCCATGGACTCTGTTTCTTTTTTAGAAAATCCTGAATACAAATATATTTTAAAATTATCAAGCATCTTAGATACAACTACAGCTTTATGTCCTCCTAATACAAACTTTTCTTTTATCCTATCCTTTAGCAAGGGGTAGTTGGTGGCATCTTTCATCCAGTGTTTGAATGTATCCTCCCCATATCCTTCAGGACATTCTGCAACAAAAATTATCTTTCCTTTCTCCTTTACTATCTCTTTTACATTATCTAGTGCCTTTTGAGCTTGATACAGGTTAATATCTTTTGGATATCCTCCGGGGCTAGTTATTACAAGATCTGCCTTTTTTTTTGCAGCGAGGCTATATATATCATCGTATATCTTTACACCTTTAAGATGCGCTTTATTTATATCTCCAGCTACAGCTGCTATTATACTTTTTTTATCATCAACTATCACATTAAACATGAAATCTATGTTAGCAATAGTTGTTGATTCTTTGATATCAAGGCTTACTGGATTTGTTGCATAATTTCCTGCAACTGCGCCTTCTTCAAGCATCATGGAATGATTTGCAGATACCGTAGCCTTTGAGCATATTCCTGGCAGAAGTGCTTTGGCTCCTCCACTATAACCTGCAAAGTAATGGTACTCAATATTTCCTGTAGCTATAAGTATATCGGTATTTAGTGCTTCCCTAAATACTTCAACTGGGGTTCCCCTTGAGGTTGTACCCAAGTGTATACATCTTTTTATATCTGAGTCGATTAGCTTGGCTTTGCTTGCCACATACTCTCCAACAAGCTTTCTCTTTTCTAAGTCTGTATGAGGTCTGTGTATACCAAGGCCAAAGATTATCTTTATATCTTCTATGTCTATTTTAAATAGCTCATCAACAATAAAGGGTAAGAATTTATAGCTTGGAGTGGGCCTTGTTATATCACTAACTAGTATCGCAGCACTATTTTTCCCTTTAGCAATTCTAGGTAGCCTGTCAGAACCTATAGGACTAGCTAGGGCATTTTTTATTATCTCTTCTTCATCTATACTATTGTGATTATTTTTAGCTGCATTAAATAGATAAAGAATATTTTTATCTGGTATTTCAATTTTTAATTCTTTTGCCCCATATGGTATTTTTAGCTTCATTTTCTTAAGATACTTTTTGCTTTTTTCTCTATCCAGCCAAGATCAGTATCTTTGGGAGCCACTCCCGTTTCTATTGCAGCTTTTGCAATACTTACTGCCACTGCAGGAAGAACTCTTCTGT
>CAYMPQ010000007.1:2131-39510 GCA_964392345.1 uncultured Actinomycetota bacterium | reverse complement strand
GTGCTCCAGACTTAATTGATGAAATTGTAAAATCAGCTTTAAAAAGATATAAAATAATTTAATGCCCAGATTAGAAATAAATATAAATAAAATAAAGCACAACGCTAAAACATTAAAAGAAGAATTTGCAAAAAAAGGTATTACTATTACTTCAGTAATAAAGGGAGTGGCAGGATCTCCTGAAATTGCAAATGCAATACTTGAGTGTGGAATCACCACTATAGCAGTTTCTAAAGTTCAAGACATTAAAAAAATGAAAGAATTTGGTGTGAAAGCAGAGTTTTTACTTACACGCTTACCTATGCACACCGAAGTTCCGGATGTTGTTAAATATGCTGATATAAGCTTAAACTCTGAAATATCAACAGTTAAATTATTATCTGAACATTCCCTAAAACAAGGTAAAAAACATAAAGTAGTTTTGATGCTGGAACTAGGTGATTTAAGAGAAGGTATACTGCCTGAAGATATAGACTCTGTTGTTGAACAAACAATACCGCTTGGAGGCATTGAACTATATGGAATAGGCACAAACCTTGCTTGTTTTGGAGGTATCAAACCATCAGAGAAAAATATGACTGAATTATCTCAAATAGCGGGCCGCATTCAAGAAAAATACCATATAAAACTACCTATGGTGTCAGGTGGAAATTCAGCAAATTACGAATGGCTTTTAAAAACAGATAATACTGGAAATATTAATAATTTAAGAATTGGAGAAGCTATTTTACTGGGCAGAGAAACTCTACATAGGAATAGAATCCCAAATTTATATATTGATGCATTTACTTTAGTATGCGAGGTAATAGAAAGCAAATTAAAGCCTTCACTGCCTTGTGGTGATAAATGTCAAAATGCATTTGGTTATAAACCTGACTTTACAGACATTGGAAATATTAATCGTGTAATTGTTGGGATTGGAGAACAAAGCGTTGACACAAAAGCTATAAAACCCAGAATCAAAGCTGCTGTAATTGGAGCAAGCAGCGATCACTTAATTTTACACGTAAAAAACAATTGTATTGAAGTAGGAAGTGAAATACGATTTGATGTTAAATATTCGGCATTGCTCAGGTTATCAACTTCACCTTATGTAAAGAAAGTGTTTATTTAATTTATTCCATATTTTTTATCAATGAAAAATCCCCCACTTTAGCTGCTTCAAGTACGGGCCTCATGTACCCATCAACTAAATTTGCGCTGAGAGGTACAGGCATGTTCTTAAGCTTCATATCAAGCTGAGGATTCTTAGCAGCTTCTATCATTTTATCTATATAAGAATCATTAAAACCCTTTATTTCTTCTAATTTTGTCGGAAAACCAATTTTTTTAGAAGAAGCTGTCATTGCCCTCGCTACTGCCTTACCCAGCTGTCTTGAACCCAGATTTAATATTTCCCCACCTGTAGATTTTACATCAATATACTTCTTGTAAATATCTGCCAGTTTTTTAAGCTTATCTTCAATTGCAGTTGAGAAAAATACAGTGTAATAAGGGTTCAGTATCCCGCAAGCCCTGCCGTGAGTCATGATATCTATAAGGGAGAAACTGTTCAAGTGCGCGCCATTGGTTCCCCCAAGCATTAAGGCATACCCGCCAAGATCTGTGGCAAGTCCGATTATTTCTCTATATTTTATGTTACTTAAGTCATCTACAAGCAGAGGAAGAGCATCAACAATCATAGCAATTGATGTAAGGCAAACTTTTTCTATTTTTTTGTAATCTTTGCTGTTTATGCCTGTCCCGTAATAAATCTCAAGTGAATGAGCAAGACCATCCAGTGCCCCGTCTATTGTCAGATCCAGGGGTGCAGTAATAGTGGTAGAGTAATCAAATATTGCTCTTTGCGGAGTTATAATATCGTCACTTATCAACTTTTTTTGCTTCTTTTCAATATACGTAACATTTGCATTTTTGCTGATATGTGACCCTGATCCTGAAGCCACTTCAACAGCAATAAGCGGTATGAGTTTTTTATTTTTTTCATGCGCTATTTTGCTAACTTTGTCTACGCCAAAAAAAGGTTCTAAATCATTTTTTTCAGGGCTTAGGGACGCAAGAACATTCGCATCTTTTGCACAATCTATGGCAGAGCCTCCGCCTACGCAAGTTATGCTTTTAGGGCAGGTTAGCTTAATAGCATCAGCTAATTTAATAACATCGCCAGCCGGAGTATTCGGAGCTGGAGTATCAAACTCGGCAAGTATATTTATCCCGCTCCTTCGGAGTATATTTAGTATTTTTTTGCGCAGCGGTTTTGCCCAGCTGCTTCCTGATACTATAAGTAATGTGCTGCCGCCAAACTCACTGACATAATTTCCAAGAATATCCAGGCAATCAATCCCAAAAGTATAGTCTTTCCCTTTATAATCCTTCAGCATTTTCTGTGCATCTTTAATTTTTTCTTTCATAAGCACCTTATTTACATTTTTTTATCTATAAATTTTTTCATTTCTAAACAGGTTTTAAAACCTAAAGAGCTGGCAATCACTTTCGCTGTCCCAGTTTTAAGAAGATCCCTGTCCTTATGATAATCAAATTTACACCTTCTCCACTTACCATCTTTACCAAAACCTTCAAATAAATTACTGCCTTTTCTTGCAGGCTTCATATTAAAATAATTTAATAATCTTTTAATTTTCCTATGGTCAAATCTTACGGGCATATTGCAAGCCTAACTCTTTCCTTAAGATATCTCTACTGCCCTGGCATCTTAGTACTTTTAACATGTAGATCTGAGTTTCTATGGACTCAACCTTGGAATAAAGATCAACTTTTTCTAAATATATCTCTGCAAACTCTAATATGGAATCCAGTAAATCTTCAATGGCTTCTTCTTTTGTAGCACCTTCTCCGTAAAGATTTAACTCATTAACAGAAATAGTCCAACCTTTTAATTCTTTATCAAATTTTTCTTTTATACTAAATTTTATATTCTTCAATAGATGGTCTATATACTGTTTCTTAATATGGGAAACGTTTTCTGATGTATTAGCTTTACAAGTTATAATTTCAAGACCAGATAAAACTTTGTTATTTATATCGCAGTAATGTTTTTTTGTATCCCTTATGTTATATTTTTCTAAAGTAGATTTCATTTTAAAACCTTTTTTATATAATATTTGTATCTTTTTTATTTATTATAACTCAAGATAGTCACTGTAGTCAACATGGTTTTGTTGATTATTATTGCTTGAGAGATTAAATTCTATGAATCACGGGTTTTTAGAGAAATTAAAGGTTTAATGCAAATTTTATTACTTGATGCTTAAATACTGGTAGATTTATTTAAACCTCTTTAGCCTTTTTAATTTCTTCCCTAAAAAACTTTTTTACCTTATTCCAGGAAATAGGAATTATCATTTTTGGCATGGGATCTTTTTCGGCATCTTCAAAGTAGATTAGGCTTTTAAAAATGTGAATTATATTATAATCAACACCCTTGTATTTTCTTTGGAATAACTTTAAAAGTTTATCAAGGGATAAAACTTTTTGGCAAATGAAAAATAAGTCAATAAAATCTCTCTTTGTTCCTCTAGAAGAGACAGCATCTATTTTCATGCAACTTATATCTCTAGAATCTGCTACTTTAACTTTAAGGATTTCTTTAAAATTAAAAAGGCAAGGATAATCGTATTTTAAAAAAGTTATTCGAGTTCTGTTAAAATCACTAATTAAACTATTTTCAGCTTCATTTTCAATTGATAATTCCCCCAGGTTCTTTAATTTTTGGATAAGGATTTTAGTATTAATATCTTTCCTTGTAAAAAAATCTAAATCAAGAGAAAGGCGATGTTTTAGCTGAAAAGCCAGGCCGGTACCACCAGCAAGATAAAAATCTTTAAGAATTTCGGCTTTTTCTAATACTTCCAAATCATTTTTTGTTTTTCTGGAGACAACTTCTTGAAGCATAAAATTTTATCCCTTTCAAGGTTAAAAATAATCTGCCAGAAATTAGCACTTTTTTTAGAAAGATTCTTAGAAACAATGACTACTTTTTTAATCTCATCTAAATCAAAATTATTTTTCATCCATTTTGCTGACTTCTGGTCTCCAAATTCCAAAATTCTTTCAATAATAAATTGGCTATGAGTTTTTTTATCTACTTTTGAAAAATCTACATCCCAAAAATATTTTTGTAAAAAAGAAGGTAATTTTCCCATGTATTAATTTTACCAAATTTTAAGCCATAATAAAATCCATTCAATTAATGTTTTTTGAATTTTTTATAAGCTAATAAAATGATGTATGATAGGTTAAAAAAATATAATTAAAAAAGGAGAAATATTTGGGTTTTTAGGTCCAAATGGTGCTGATCAATCTACTACTATAAGGATGCTCTGTGGACTTCTTCTTCCAACTTCAGGTAAAATTATAGTTAGTGGATATGATATTTATACTCAAAGTGAAAAAACTTGACGCTACCATCTAAAAGATAATTTGATATAATATGACATATATGTTAACATATATAAAATATTATTAAACAAATCGAAATGAAAAGAACAACAATTTATTTAGATGAATCTAAATTAAATAAATTAAGAGAATATTGTTACAAAAATAAATTAAGCATGTCTGATACAATAAGAACTGCTGTTGACAAGCTCATAGATGAAAAGGAAATTAAAAAAGGGGAAATAGGCTATAAAGATATTATAGGAATTGCAGAAGGTTCAGAGAGTAATAATATCTCAGAAAAAGTTGAAGATTTCTTAAAGGATAAATTTAAAAAATGATATTTATAGATAGTGGCGCTATATACGCTATTTTTGATAAAAGAGATACCAATCATAATGTAGCTTCACTTTTTTTTGAAAGTAATGTTAATGAAAACAGCTTTATAATCACTACCCCTATTTTGGTTGAGTGCTGGTTTTTAATTGAATCAAGACTTGGAAACTATTATTCTAAAAAATTCTTAGAAGCTGTAAATTCTCACATATTTAATCTCAGAGAAATCACTTATATAGATTTTGTTAATGCATTAAAAATTGAAAAAACATATAGTGACATAAATTTTGGATTAGTGGATTGTTTGTCATTCTCATACATAGAACGCAATAAAATTAGATCTGTTTTTACCTTTGATAGAAAACATTACAACATATACAGCCCTGTCAATTTAAAATTTTTAAATATTCTTCCCTGATCCATTAAAACTATAAATACAAAGCTTAAAATATTATGATTAAAATTAGTGACAAAATTATAAAAATATCTGTTATAGGCGGCAGCAAGGTTGGCAGCGATATTTATAAACTTGCCTATGAAGTGGGAAAGGAAATAGCAAAAAGTGGAGCTGTACTTGTTTGTGGCGGACTTGCAGGAGTAATGGAAGCATGCTGCAGGGGAGCAAAAAAAGAAGGCGGACTTACTATCGGCATACTCCCATCTGAAGAAGAAAATACTGCAAATAAGTATGTGGACATAAAAATTCCAACTGGTTTTGGATATGCAAGAAATGTTCCGATAGTTCTTGCTGGCCATGCAATAATTGCCATAGATGGAAGTTTTGGGACACTTTCAGAAATAGGCTATTCACTAACGTATAACAAGCCAATAATAGGCCTGAAGACCTGGAAAGCACAGCCTTGTGACAATAAGGATATGCCATTTATTATAAGGGTTGAAACTGCAAAAGAAGCAGTAAAAATAGCAATGAGGGAAGCCAAAAAATACATTAAAGGCTTAAGAGGCTGACTTAAAAATTTCCAAGTTAATCCAGCCCTGCTTCCTATAGCTAAGTAAATGCCTTAACAAAATTCATCTGTAAATTAGATAGCGAAGATTGCAGATTTTCTCTCTCAGCTTCGCTTACCTCTTCTGAAACAACTTTAAATAATGCACTAAAGCAATCTATTGCAAGTTTTGCCTGCTGCTTGTCTTTAAATTTATCATTTATACCAACAGGAATTCCCATCTTCTTATATGCAAGACTTGAAAGAGACATCATTATCTGGATTACTGTGTCTTTGATGGTTAATTTATCAATCTCTTCTTGAAGCTTTCTTATCATCTCTTCTTCTTCTTTTTTTCTCTTTTTCTCTTCAGCTTCGTTTTTCTCTTCTTTACCTATTTTTTCAGCTTCTTCTTTTATTTCCTCGCTGACAACTCCAATCTTGCCTTTTAATTCTTTGTCCTCGCCATTTCCACTGCTTCTTTTTTTCTTCTCACTTTTGTTTTTTTTGCCAGACAATAAAATCACCCCTGTCTTAAAAAAATAATTAACTTATAAATGTTTTTACTCAGACTCGTATTTTACAAGTGAAAATATATCATAACCTTCCAGTATTTTTCTTGGATTCAAAAATTCAAGTTCAACTAAAAAACAGAATCCAACTACTTCTCCACCCATTTTTTCTACAAGCTCTGCCATTGCTCTGGCAGTACCGCCAGTAGCTACAAGGTCATCCACTATCAGTATTTTATCACCAGCATTTACTGCATCTATGTGCATTTCCAAAATATTTTTCCCGTACTCAAGATCATACGAGGCACGGCATGTTTTAAAAGGTAACTTTCCCGGCTTTCTCACAGGGATAAACCCAATTCCCATTTTGTATGCTACTGCAGATCCAAATATAAAGCCCCTTGCTTCTGCACCCAATATAGCATCAACCTCTTTGCCATTGTAGTGCCCGGCCATAGTTTCTACAGAATATTTTAGTGCTTCGCTGTCCCTGACAAGTGGTGTTATGTCTCTGAATACTATTCCTTTTTTAGGAAAATCCGGAATATTCCTTATTTTTTGCTTTAAATCCAATTTTTCTCCCCTTCCAAGCTTTATTGTTTAAACAAACAATCCTATATAAAATATTATTATAGCTTATTTTTCCTTTCTTTGAACTCACAAAAATTAACTATTTTTATAATTTTTAATCTCCTCAGTAAGAGAACAAACCAGGTAGCTTGGGTCAAGCTTTTTAAAATCAAGCTGTGACAGTACCTCAGATGAAGAATATTTTTGCCCATAGCTCCATAACTCTCTTAAAAAATTTCCTGCTTTTTTCTTCCTGTACCATTCGCAACCAAATTTCCTGTGCATATATTCCTTAAGCTGTGATTGGAAAATCCATGCTCTGATGTAATTTGTGCAATAAAAGCCCTCATCCACATCCTTTAGATAACTTTCTTCAGGATATTCCATTAGATTTACAGAAGATAAAATATCTTTGTAAACTTTGTCTTTACTGCTTATAGGCTCTCCACCATGAAGTATTAGCTCATATTTTAATTTGCCGGCATACCTTCTGACAAACCATAATTTTACAATATTTGAAAAATATACAAATTCATTTGCCTCAGCATCGGTAATTCTCAAAAAATCAATCAGCCACTGCCTGTTTTGCATAAGCTGTTCAAGGCAAAACGCATAACCCTCTGTTACTGCATTGTCTCCCAGATATCTATATTCAAAATCAAGGCCAGCTTTAGTATTGCCAAAATGCAGTGCATGTCCGCCCTCATGCAACATAGCCTCATAATCATCCTGTCCGCCAATTGGCATAACTACCAGATATATCTCTTGCGGTACCCTTACCGTAGAACAAAACGCTCTTGGTGATTTATTTTCTCTTTCTTCTACATCTAAATTAATATTACCCTGCTTTTGAATATCTATCCCCATGCCAAGCAAAGTGTCTCTAAATATTGCGACAAGACTGTTTTTTGCAAAAAACCTGTCGTATTCTTTTGCTCTTTTAATAAATGCAAAATCACTTCTTCTTGATTTTTCTAATTTTATTCCCAGCGCTCTTTCCAGCAGACTACCAAAGTGTTTTTCATACAAGAGTTGCGTTTCGCTTAAGAGTTTGTCCATTTCAGCATCAAGTTCAAAAAAATCTTCCCCTTTTAGATATGAGAAAAGATCACTGTAGCTTGAAAATCCTAAATTTTTAGCTTGCCTGTGAAGAGTATCCCAGTAGGTATAAAGATTTTTGTTAAAATGCCCGGCTATTATTTTATTTCGCTTCTCTTCAATTATATCCCTTTTAATTTTATCTTCTTCATTTGCCAGCAGAACCTCAGAATATCTGAATGGCACCATTTTCCCCTCTATCTCTACCCTTGCCTCTGCCTCCTCTGCCGCCATTTCGTCAACTAGATCCTTGGCTTCTCTTTCAAGATAGCCTTCTGTGCAAAATTTTATAAGATATGAAAATTTCTTCCTGCTTTCGCCACTGTTTTTACCTGCAAGATCTTTAAAATATAAAATATTCTTCCTGTCAAATAAATATTTATACCTGTCAAAAATACAGCTGAGGCTTAAACTATCTTTCTGCCCTGAAAAGTGCAGGTAATATTCTTTTTCTACTTCTGACAGAAACGTTTCAGCCTCTGTTTTGTATTTTTCAATATTCATGTTTTTAACAAACATTTTCCTTCACTGTTTTTATTATGCTTGCTGCATCAAAGCCATGTGCTGAAACAAGCTCGGAAGGAGATCCGGAAGAACCAAATTTATCCTGAACTCCAAGCCTTACCACTTTTGTTGGCATATTACAAGAAAGTACCTCACATACAGCACCCCCCAGCCCGCCAATTACACTGTGGTCTTCAACAGTTATCACAAGTCCTGTCTTTTTAGCACTCTCAATTATTAACTTGCTGTCAATTGGTTTTATTGACACCATGTTTATTAAATCAACTTCAATGCCATCTTCCTCTAATTTCCTTGCTGCCTGCATGGCAATATGGGTAGTAAACCCAGCACTTATAATTGTTGCACTGCCGCCTTCCATTATTTTAACACCTTTTCCAATCTCAAAATTATAGCTTTCGTTAAATATTACAGGACTTGCCACCCTGCACAATCTAACATAGCAAGGTCCCTTATATTCCGCAATCCTGTCAATAACTTTTTTTGTCTCTGTCCCATCGCAAGGAGATAGCACAACCATCCCAGGCATTGCTCTCATAATTGCCGCATCTATTACAGCTTGATGTGTGGCTCCATCCTCACCAATTGAAACACCCGAGTGAGTGGCACAAATTTTTACATTTAAATGCGGATATGCTACTGAGATACTGACCTGATCGCACGCCCTCTTAGAAGCAAACACTGCAAAAGTTGAAGCAAACGGGATTTTCCCCATCGTAGACAGTCCTGCAGCTGCACTAATCATATTCGATTCAGCAATTCCAAAATTAAAGAATCTATCCGGAAATTTCTTGGCAAAAAGTGCAGTCATTGTAGATTTTGACAAATCACAATCAAGGGCTACAATATTTTTATTTTTTTCACCCAGTTCTGCCAACCTTTCGCCATAAGCCTTCCTTGTAGCAACTTCTTTGTCTTCATTAGACAAGATTTTTTTTATATTTTCTGGAATCATTATATAGCTCCCCCTGTATTTTAAAGAATTTATATTTTATTTTATAAAAATTTTAGATATCTCCTAAATAATTTGTTCAAGCTTTGCACATGCAATCCCTTAAAGCCTTCTCCTTTTCTTCCTCAGAAGGAGCTTTACCGTGCCAGCCGCACTCGCCTTCCATAAAGGATACGCCCTTGCCTTTTATAGTGTTTGCGACAATGCACACAGGCTTGTCTTTAATATTTAAAGCTTTCCCAATAGAATTCTCGATCTCAGCCAAGTTGTGGCCGTCTATCTCTATAACTTCCCAGCCAAATGATTTCCACTTATCTATCATAGGTTCACTATTCATAATATCTTTTGTGTAGCCATCTATTTGAAGACCGTTTCTGTCCAAAATAGCAATTAAGTTATCAAGCCTGTAGTGAGAGGCTGACATTGCTGCCTCCCATATCTGGCCCTCATCACATTCTCCATCTCCAACTATTGCAAATATCCTGCATCCAAGCTTGTCTAACTTTGCCCCAAGAGCCATTCCAACTGCACAGGAAAGTCCCTGTCCCAGAGACCCTGTAGTCATATCAACACCGGGAGTTTTATTCATATCAGGATGCCCTTGAAGCATGCTTCCATACTTCCTTAAAGTTTTTAGATGAGATTTATCAAAATATCCTTTTTCAGCCAGTGCCGCATACCAAACAGGACAAGCATGGCCTTTGGATAAAACTATCCTGTCCCTGTCCTTTTTGTCAGGATTTTTTGGGTCAATATTCATTATCCCGCTAAAATAAAGGTAAGAGAATATATCTGCCAGTGAGAGTGACCCGCCAGGGTGCCCTGACCCTGACTCACAAAGCATCTCAACAATATCAACCCTTATTTTTTTTGCCATTTCCTCTAGTTCTTTTCTTTTATCTTCCTCCATAAAAACTCCCCTTCTAAAATTTGCTTTTTATAATTTTTATCCTAATAGCTTCAATTGCTGCATCTTTTCACTACATAATTTTTATTTATTTTAATCCCTCAGCTTGCTATATAATTCTACAAACTCTGAAGGCGATAAAATTTTTACTTTCTTGCAAAGGTTCTGCGGAAAGTGCTTTTTATTCCCAGTAACCAAAAATTTAATTCCTCCAGTCAGGGCAACTTCTAAAAAAGGAGCGTCATCTTTATCTGGCAGTGTTTTTGCAAGTGGGGTTGCGGCTATACTTATCCCCTCTGCTTTAATCTGCTCAAGTATTGCCTCAACATGTTCATCTTTAAACCCAAATTTATCTCTTCTTAATACATCCCGGTATTCATCAATAATTCTTATATCATAAGCAAGTTTAATTTCATTTTCCAGGACAAGACGAAGAATTACAGCTGAAGTGCTGTGCATTTTTAGCAGCCCCGAAACTAAGATATTGGTATCAATCACAATTATCACCTTTGGCGCTCCAAGCGGACAGTTTTAATTTCCTCTTCAATATCTTCTTCTGTTAATTCACTCGTTCCTTTTTCTTTTGATATTTGTTGCATTTCTTCCATTGCCAGGAGTGCCCTGCTTCGGCGTATTACTGCTAAAGAGTGCTCAAAGTTCTCTTCATTGGTTTCATTTAGTATTGCAACTGGTTTGCCGTTTAAAGTAATTACAATATCTTTATTAATTTTGAGCTGTTCCCAAACATCCCTTGGTTTTAACCTCAAATCTCTGGCACTGATAAATTTCATTATTTGCCTCTCTTACTTTTAGTCAACAATAATTATATTAATTGTTCTACAATAAGTCAACGATTAAACTGCCTATCAAAAAATAAACAGAATTATTTTAACTATTATAGGGTTAAAATCTCTATATTTAAAGATAAAATCTGCTTCTTTAAACATAGAGTGTAAATGTATTAAATGTGAGCCAGAAAAAACCAGTAATAGCTGGATTTGAGAAAAGAAGATTTTTAATGATTAAGTAGATCAATTAATACTCTTGTAATCATTGTCAGTAAAAGCAAGGCAAAAAATATTCTTATTATTTTAGAATTTACTTTCCTATTTAAATATGTCCCCAGCTTTGAACCGCCAACAGCTCCAATACCAATTGCTATGGCAAGCACAACATCAAAATCAACTGAAATTACTTTTCCTATTACCCCCGGGATTGAGACAAATATAATGGCTCCAAGGGATGTCCCAACTGCAATCTTCATAGGCAGACTGCAGAAAAAAAGTAGTGCGGGAACAAATAAAAATCCTCCGCCTACACCTAGAAGGCCAGCAGTAAAACCAGCTACGGCGCCTACCGGCATTATTTTATAAAATCTAACTTCGCTGCCATCAAGATTTTTATCCTCTATTTTTCTTCTTAAAAAAAATAAAATGAGTGAAGCAATGACAGCAAAAAGATATATTATTTTAATAGCTAAGTTTGGAATGTATTTTGTAAGATAAGAACCAAGAAAGGAAAATGCAGCAGCAGATACTCCAAAATAAGCAGAATATTTAAAATTTATTGTTTTCTGAAAATAATTAAATAAGGTTCCGGAAATACTCGAAAAAACAATCTGCACCATTGACATAGCCGTGGCAGCTTTTAATTCAACACCAACAAAATATACCAGCAGGGGGATCATTACTATCCCTCCGCCTATTCCAAAAAAACCAGATACAGTCCCGCCAACTACTCCTATCAATAAAAATTTCAGATATTCCATTTTTTATTTCTTCTGCAGTATTTACATGCAATTTCTCTCTTGCT
Source organism: uncultured Actinomycetota bacterium (assembly GCA_964392345.1). GTDB lineage: Bacteria > Actinomycetota > Humimicrobiia > Humimicrobiales > Humimicrobiaceae > JAUVXY01. Next base: position 27,456 of record CAYMPQ010000007.1, on the reverse strand, counting down.
TTATTAAAATATCTATTTTTAAAGCTTTTAATTTACGGATAAATTCCTCTTAATTCCACAGCTTCAGCTACTCTCCCCACTCCCAAAATAGAGGCAGCAGTTCTCATGTCAACTTTATTTTTTTTATGAATATCATAAACTTCATAAAATGCCTTATCCATAATATCCCTTAACTGAAGATTAACTTTCCTTTTACTCCAGAAATAAGCATCTCTTCCCTGCACCCATTCAAAATAAGATACAGTAACACCTCCTGCATTGCATAATATATCCGGGATAATAAAGATACCCTTATCTTTTAGAATCTCATCTGCATCAGGAGTAGTGGGTGCATTAGCTGCCTCAGCAATGATTTTTGCCTTAATTTTTGAAGCATTGCCTTCCGTAATCTGATTTTCAAGCGCTGCAGGAATTAAGATATCACAATCCAATTCAAAAATCTTGGAGCCAGCAATATTCTCACTCTCTTTATAATTAACAACACTTCCCGTTCTCTCTACATGCTTCAAAACCCTGTAAGGGTCTATGCCTTTTTTATTGTAAATACCACCGCGCACATCGCTTACTGCAATTATTTTAAATCCTAAATCATAAAGAATTTTAGCAGCGTTAGAGCCAACATTGCCAAAGCCCTGTATTACCACTTCCAAATTTGTAGTATCAATATTTGATACCTTAAGAGCTGAAAGAATGCTGTAAACACAACCCCGGCCAGTTGCTTCTTCTCTCCCCAGAGAACCGCCGAGAGCAATTGGCTTGCCAGTTACAACCCCCGGCACACCGTATCCTTTATCAATTGAATATGTATCCATAATCCATGCCATAATCTGGGCATTTGTTCCTACATCCGGGGCTGGTATATCTTTTTCTGGTCCTATAATCTGAATTATTTCAAAAGTATACCTTCTGGTAAGATTTTCCAGCTCTCTTTTTGAAAGCTCCGCGGGGTTTACCTTAACCCCGCCTTTTGAACCGCCAAAAGGGATGCCCACTACGGCACATTTCCAAGTCATAAGCATTGCTAGAGCTTTTATTTCATCAAGGTATACGTCCTGGTGATATCTGATGCCGCCTTTAGCCGGACCTCTATTTGTATTATGCTGCACCCTATACCCTTTAAATATATTAATGTCGCCATTGTCCATTCTAACTGTTACTGCCACTTCTAAAATTTTTCTGGGTTCGCAAAGGTATTTTTTCATCCCAGGTTTCAAGTTAAGCAGCGACATTGTCCCGTCCAGCCTTTTTAGAGTCATTTCCCAGACATTATTTTTCTTTTCCACTAAAGAATTGCTCATTTTTACTCCTGTCTTAATAATTTTAAGTTACCGCGCTTTTCCCCGATTCTGAAGTTCTAATTCTAATAGCGTCCTCAACTGGAATTATAAATATTTTGCCCGATCCTATTTCTCCTGTTCTGGCAAGTTTTACTATAAGTTTTGTGACATCGTCAACAACTTCTTCATCCACCACTATTTCAAGCTTGGTTTTTGGTAAAAATTTGACTTCTTTGTTAGGTATCTCTCCATTTATGTATCCCCTTTGCCTGCCGAACCCTTTTACTTCGGTTACACTCATGCCATCAACACCGGCTTTTATTAAAGCTTCCTTGATTATATCCAGTTTAAATGGCTGTATGAAGCATTCTATTTTTCTTAGCATACACGTCATCCTTTCTAAATTCTAAATCATTGTAATTTAAAATTATTAGATAATAATAGCCGCAATGTTACTAATTTTCAACTGGCAGATCAACCCATCTCTTTTCTTTGTCTGATATCTGTGCTGCTTCCAGGACTTCCTGTATTTTATATCCTGCACGCATATCAGCTTCAGGCCTTTTATGCTCCACAATGTTAGTTATAAAATCCATAGCATTCCCAGAATGATACCTCATCCAGCCGATAGAAAATTTAGGTCCGGGGAACTGAGTTGCAGGCTTTGGATACCTTTGTACTGTCTCGATAGCAGTAAACCCTCTCCTGCCTCCAATAGGTTCTCCCGCATCCCTTGTGTCATACACTTTCAAGAAGTTTGGCTGTATGCTATTAAACCTTATTGCTCCCTTATCACCGTGGATTTCTATGCGATATTCATCATTTGCACCAGTGGCAACTTTTGATCCTTCAATAGTTCCAATAGCTCCATTTTCCAGCTCAAACATTATAAGGGCAAGATCTTCTACATCTACTTTTCCAAACTGACCCGGTTTCCCAGCAATGGGTCTTTCTTTTGTAAATATTTCAAGCTTTGAAAATACCCTTTTAAAATCTCCTAAAAGGAACCTTGTTAGATCAATTACATGAGAAGACAGGTCGTAAAGCACTCCTCCTCCACAAAATTTTTTCTGAATTTTCCAATACAGGGGTCTACTGGGATCAGAGTTTCCAGAATGCAGGTATGCAATTCTGGCACTATATATTCTTCCCAAAAATCCCTCCTCAATAAGTCTTTTTGCCCTCATCATAGCTGGCTGGTAGCGGTATTCAAGTGTTACCTGTGATATTAACTCTGGATGAGAATCAGCTACTTTTGTAATCTCTTTGGCTTCATCAAGATTCATTGCCAGTGGTTTTTCACAGTTAACATGCTTTCCTGCCTTTAGCGCTTCAATTATTATCTCTTTATGCAAATAATTAGGTGTGCAAACTTCAATAATATCTATATCATCCCTGACAATTAAATCCTTCCAGTTATCCGTAGCGAATTCAAAGCCTGCCTGCTCAACTCCCTCTTCTGCATCCTTTTTAGGCACTGAAGCTACCCCTACCATTTTTAGCTTAGCTGGCATGGGACTGTAGTAATAAGGCAAATTTAGGTACGATAAAGTATGGACCTTGCCTATAAATCCATATCCCACCATTCCGATACCTAAAGTTCTTTTATCTGACATATCTCAAACCTCCGCTATTATTTTTTTTATCAAATATTATTTTTTTAATACCCGTATTCTTTTTCAACTTCAGTTATAGCTCCATCAATTATTTCAAGCGCCTTCTCTGCAACATCTTCTTCCATTATAAGTGGAGGTGACATTCGAAGATTTTGTTTTGAAGGTATCCATGCCACACCTTTTGAAAAAACCTTTTGATAAATTTTCTGGCCTGCCTCTTCAAATGCTTCTTTTGTATTTTGGTCTTTTACAAGTTCCATTCCAAGAAGACACCCTTTACCCCTGACTTCTCCAATTATCTTGTGTTCATCTTTCATCTTTCTAAGCTTGCCAAGAATAAATTCTCCCAGTTTCGCAGATTTTTCAACTATATTTTCTTCCTCTATAACTTCCTGTGCAGCAAGCCCAGCAGCACAAGCCATAGGGTTGCCGCCATAGCTTGTTGATGCAGATATTTTTTCTAAAGCCTCGCTGTATTCATCCTTAATAGCAAATCCTGTACATGGGAAACCATTTGCTGTCCCCTTGCCTAAAACAATAATATCAGGTATAACCTCGTCATAATCTACAGCCCACATTTTTCCAGCTCTTCCAAATCCAGTTAGCACTTCATCAGCTATCATTAGTATCCCAAGTTTGTCACACATTTTTCTAATTTTGGCAAGATATCCATCCGGGTAAACAATAGAACCCTTCCAACCCTGAATGGGCTCCAGGACTACGCCAGCTACATTGCCTGTCCCTTCCATCAGTATTTGCTTTTCTAAAGCATCTACACAAAATAGATTGCACTGTGGATATGCCTTATCATAATGGCAGCGGTAGCAGTGGCCGTTTGGAGATAGGTGATGGCCCACTGCCCTTGGCCCTGACGTATAGTTTGCCACTTCTGTCAGTGAAACAGCACTCATAGTTTTTCCATGAAAATCACCATAAAATGAGAAAAATTCATACTTGCCTGTATGGGCTCTTGCAGCCCTCATTGCAGCTTCAACAGCTCCTGTTCCAGAGCAGTACATCTGGATACTGTTTAAATTTCCGGGTGTAACCGAAGCAAGTTTTTCTAAAAACTTAACTTTTATTTCTGTAGTAAAGTCATGGCAATTCATAAGCTGCCCAACATATTTTTGCAAGTATTCAACAACTTTCGGATGACAATGTCCCAGGTTCGTAACATATATTCCTGAAGAGAAATCAATATACTTGTTTCCATCTGCATCAGTCAAAGTTACCCCATGGCCAGATTCAAATGCAACTGGAAATAGTTTTACCTGGGAAGAATATCCTTTCATATGCCTTTCTGCCCGGCTGTGAAGTGCTCTTGATTTTGGTCCCGGGGGTGTTACTTTTATATCCGGTACTTTGCTAAGATCAACTTTGGCCCAATTCTTGTCGTAGCTCATAACATTTCCCCTTACTTGATAATTTAATAAATATCCTTTAAAATAAACATAAACAGTCAGTTTTTGCTTAATATTGTACTAATTTGTAGTTTAACGCTTTTTTTGTTATATGAAAAGAATTTTTTAAAAAAATTTATAATTGACAGGAGTCCGTAAGAAACTTATAAATAATAGAACCTGTTACTGGTGCAATAATATCTGTAATACAATTTAGCAAAGGAGAGATATGTTAGGAGAAGAAAGAAGAGAATACATATTAAGCCTGATTAAAAAAACAGGAAGCGTAGCAGCAGTTGAGATTGCAAAAACTCTTGATATTTCAGAAACAACCATCAGGAGAGACCTGGATAAACTTGCCAGAAAAAACCTGGCCAGAAGGACACATGGCGGCGCAATGAGCACAATTACAGTTGGCCAGGAAATGAAATTTGATATTCAAAAAGAAAAATTTATAAAGGAAAAAAAGAAAATAGCTCTAGCTGCATCCATATTTGTTGAAGAAAATGATGTTATATTTATCGAAGCAGGGACAACCGGCCTTCAAACAGCTCTTAATATAGCTAATAAAAAAAACCTAACCATAATTACCAATAGTTGTGATATTGCTGGTGTGCTTAGTAAAACCAATCCCGGCTATACCATTATAGTAAGCGGAGGAATACTAAAAACTGATACTCATTCATTAATTGGGCCACTTGCAAACAGCACTGTTAAAAAAATAAATGTAGACAAGGCTTTTATAGGCATTACAGGCATAGACTTAAAAAAAGGAATTACCGCAGCAGACCAGACTGAAGCACAAACAAAAAAAGCTATAATAGATAGCGCCAAAAAAGTAATTGCGCTGTGCGATCACTCCAAGCTGGGACATGTTTCAATAAATTTTGTTGCCCCACTTGAAAAAATTGATGTATTGATAACGGACAGCGAGGCTGACCAAAAACTTTTAAGAAAAATAAAAGATCTTGGTGTAGAAGTAATCGTAAAGTAAAATCCAATACCCCATCATTATTTTTATAAAAATTTAAAAAAGATTGACTGAGAACCACCAGCTTATGATATATTCTATTAATAATAGAATATATTGACAATAATATGCTAATACAGTAGAATATTTACAGATAATATAACAACAAACAAGGAGATTTATATATATGATAACAAAAGAATTCTTTTATCAGCAAAACCCATGGTGGGAAAATATAAAAATTAATCAAGGGATAATCAGAGAAGATTATTTAAAAAAGGTACATAATCATCTTGGTAAAAAACCAATTAGCCTGATAACAGGCTTGAGAAGAGTCGGCAAAACAACTTTAATTAAACAAATTATATTTAAATTAATTGATAGCGGAGTTAATCCTAAGCAAATTCTATATTTCCTGCTGGATTCCCCAAAAGTATCTGGATACTCGCTGGAACAAATTATAAACGAATATTTAACCATTCATAATTTTTCAATTAGCGATAAATTTTACGTTTTTTTTGATGAAATCCAATTTTTTGATAATTGGGAGCAACAGGTTAAAGAGTTATATGATCTAAGAAATATAAAATTTGTAATTTCAGGATCTACCAGCTTACTGTTAAGCAAAGACCTCCATTTTCTAACAGGTAGATTTATTAAATTTACAATCTATCCACTTACATACAAAGAGTTTTTAAAATTTAGAAATATTAACATAAGTATTGCTGAATCCTTTAAAAACATCAATTTTGTAGAAGAGTACATGGAATTTGGAGGAATGCCAGAGTATGTATTAAATCAGGACAGTGAATACATACAAAATACAATTGACAATATCTTGTATAGAGATATTGTTGGATTATACGGCCTGCGAAATCCTAAAATTTTAAGAGACTTAATTTTACTCCTTGCAGACAGAGTTAGTAATGTTACAAGTTCTGTAAAAATATCTAATATCTTAGGGGTAAGCAAGGATACAGTTTTAAAATACTTAACATTTCTTGAAAATGTCTTTATAGTTAATTCACTACAAAGATTTTCAACATCAAGAAATAAACAAATTTATTCACCAGAAAAAAAATATTTTTCAGATTTAGGTGTTTTAAACACATACTCCTCAAAATTTAACTTAGGCGCTAGTGCAGAAAATCTACTCTTTAATTATATTTACAAAAATATTGAAAGCAAAATTAGAATATCCTTTGGCTACTATTATGAAGATAAATCTGAAATTGATTTTATTTTATTAAAAGATAACAAAAAAATACTAATCGAATCTAAATATAAAGATAGAATAGAATTAGAAAATGAAGAATTCAGTAACATAAAAAAAATAATAAAAAAAGAAAAAATACACAAAGCTTTTATAATTACAAAAAATTATGAAACAACAATAGATTACTTTGGCACCGAAATAAGTATAACCCCCTTGTGGAAGGTGCTGCTAAATGACGATTTTTTCTTTCTAAAATAAATCTTATTAGTTTTAGTGATACACACAATATATCAGCAAGCATTTAGTTTAATGCTGTAAGAATAATCTAAATTTATTATCATAAAATTCTATATTCTCTGGATTTGGCTTTATAACTTTAAACTCTGATTTTAGCCTGCCATATCCTTCTTCCAGTGAAGAAAATATTCCCGCTCCATATCCTGCTATTATAGCAGCGCCTTTAGTGGCAAAATCCTCATCTCTATTTTCAGGAACTAAAATATTTAGATTTGTAATGTCTGCAATTATTTGTGGCCAGATTTTGCTTTTTGCCCCACCGCCAGTCATTTTTATGCTTTGTGGCTTAATACCTTTTTCAGCCAGTACTACTAAAATTTTCTTAAGCTGAAACCCAATACCTTCCATTATTGCTTTTATTAAGTCTAAATAATTGTGACCTATTTCCATATTTAAAAATGAAGCTTTTTTTTCAGTATCAAAATCAGGGCCAAAAGCACCCGTCAGGTAAGGGTAAAAAACTATATTATTTTTTATCTCTTTCAACTTTTCTATATTATCATCCATTAGCTTAAAAAGTTTTTTTTCATTTTCTAAATTCATAACACCAGTAGCAAACCACCTAAGAGAAGCTCCGGCAGCTGGTATTGCATAAATCAGCCCAAATTTATTTTTTATATTGTTCTTTTTAATTGAAAATCTTTCTATTGCAAAAAACCTTTTGGAGTCCAACAGCGGTTTATTTAGCATCTTAAAAATTACCCAGGCAGTACCTGTCGCAAGCAGGATTTCACTCTCATCTAATATACCTGCCCCTACCCCAGCACAAAACTGATCATGAGATCCGTTTATTATTTTTACCTTGTTTTTAATACCAAGCTTGCTGCATATCTTTTTGTCTAAATAGCCAACTAATTCTCCAGGATTTTTAACCTCAGAAAATTTACTTTCAGCAAAATTAAGCAGGTTCAAGATGTTTTTATCCCACTTACCGGCTTCTACATTGTAAAATAAGGTTATTGAAGCATTGGAGGGATCCTGACAACTATTACCAGTTATTTTTTTTAAAACATAGTCATTTACATATAGCACCCTATATATCTTATTAAACACCTCATTTTTATTTTCTCTCAACCACCAAAGTGGCATAAAGGAAATATTTGAATCAAGCCTCCATCCTGTTTTATTGTAAAATTCAATGTTTTTAGCCCCCAACTTCCTATTCTGGCTTAGTGCCTCGACTCCTCTTCTATCAAGCCAGGTTATTGCGTTACAGAGAGGTTTAAAATTCTTATCTACTGGTATAACAGTGCCGCCTTGTGTTGAAAGCGATATGGCTTCCAGGTTTTCTTTTACATCATCACTTATAAGAAGACTTTCCAATACGTATAAAAAACCATTTACCCAGTCATTAGGATTTTGCTCGTGATAACTTTCTTTAGGAGTATAACTTTTATAGGCACTGCTGACACTTGCACCAAAATCTCCGTTTGAGGAGTAAAGAGAGCCTTTTATGTTTGTTGTACCTATATCTATGCCGATAATATATTTTATACCCAATACTGCCTCTCTTAATTAAATATTAAGCATAGCTTAAGAACTACTTGATAAAGCATAATTTATTACATAGAACTTCTATGTAATTTAATTCTATATCTTTGCTACACCCCAGCTCATCATTTTCCCAAAATTTATTATTTCTTCTAAAACATTTCCATAAACTAAAGCTGAATGATGAGTGCCACCAACTCTGCTGAATTCAGCTAAAAAATCCTCAATTGGAATCTTTGGGGCAAACCACCCTCGTATTGTATCAATCATCTTATCTTTTCCCTCTACATCCATCACGGCAACCGGGCTTACAATCAATTTATAAGTATTGTTTTTAGAAGGCGCAAGATTTACAAAAACCGCTTCTCCTGGCTTAAATCTTCCAAATGCTATAGCTGGATTACCTACATTTAAAAAAGGTAAATCTTTTTCAATAAGTCTTGGCTTTTCTGATACTAGATTAATATTCATTTCTCCCATATGACTTATAAAAATTCTATTTTCTTTCCAATCAGGACAAAACATTTCAACAAACGAAGTTTCAGGGAATACTGAAAGTAGAGCACCCGTTAGCGCAGCTGTCAGAACATCGCCTTCACCAGCATATCCAATGCCCTGTGCCATTTGCTTGCTTGCTTCAAGAAAAGGTATGGTTGGAAAACCTGAATCTTTATTAATTGCTTGGAAATTAACAGTAAATGCTCCCAGATTCTCTTTTTTTATCCATCTTCTTATTGCAATACCTATCCTTATTGTATTTATGTGTGACTCCCTACTTAATTTACCTATTTGAAAATTACGAGCGTCTAATTTAATTTCTTCCTTTACTTTTTTATCATCCGGCAAAGGGAGTAAACTAGTTATTTCCTTTGTTGAAGTATCAATGGTTTCTATTCCTATAGTCTTCTTTAGCATTTCAGGTGATATGTAAAAATCACCCATTCCTTTAAATGGCCCGCCTATACTTCCAACACGCATATTGGATATTGACCTGGCTATAGAAGCAGCTTTAATTTGTTTTACTGCACGGTTTAGGACATCTGATTTTTCCCAGTGACCTGCCTCAATAGTGAAATTCTTACTCATGCGAAGCAACACACTACATAAATCTTGAACCCCATGGATTCCATGATTGTACATAATTTCATTGGAATTCTGCTCTGGATCAAACTCATAAGTTTGTGTAGTATCCAGAACTATGATTGGAATCTTTGTTTTTGATAATACTTCAGCAGATTCCAGTGATGGAGAATATGCTAAATGCAGTGTAACTATGGCATCTACTTTTTCCTTTTCAAAAGATTTTATTGCCTTAGAAAATTCCCCTTTCGTTCTGCATACAGGAGCGGGAAAGACATCGATTCTCTTCTTTCTAAGTTCCTCTGCAATAGTTTTGGTAAAAGCCTCCATGCGAGCCCGTATTTCTGGCATTACCCTATCATATAATTCTAAATATAAAGGTAAAAATCCAATTTTTGGTTTTTTCATTGCTTCCCTTCTTTTCTTAGAATCTTAAATCTAATATGATTAATATATTCGTTATCCCTTACAATTCTCTAATAAATCTTGCCATTTTCTTTAACAATCATACTAATAAGTTTAAGCCTACTATATGCAAATTTATCTTCTTACTTTGATATACCAATAATAGATTATTTACTAATACCTGCCGTATTTAATTCCTGTCTCAATATAAGCTTTTACATTATCCATAGGAGTATCGTACTCAAGATAATCTGCAGACTGAAGTATGTATTTACCTTCAGTTTTGCCTATCTCAACTGTTTTTTTTGTAACTTCTCTAACCAAATTAGTTGAGCCTTTCTGAAGAACATTTACTTGGTCAACATTACCTATAATTACAAACTTTCCATTTGCTTTCTCTTTAGCTTCCTTTAAATCTCCATCCCCAAGAGGTGGAGGGGAAAAAGGCTCTACTATGTCTGAGCCTAATTTCTTATACGAATCAATAAGACCCATAATTTGCCCACAATTGTGATATATTGTCTTTACTCCCTTACTCTTAGCAAATTCTATATATTTTTTCTCATACGGAAGAGCATATTCTTCATAGATTTTGGGCCCTAGGAATCCACCTGGAACATTGCCTCCTATACTTACTGTGTCTACGCCAGAATTACAAATTGCTTCAATAAATGGAAATGTTCTTTTTATACAGAAGCCCATTAATTTTTCAAAAAATATTTTATCTGTAAGAAAAAGCGAATAAAGCATATCAAGGTTTATTAAATTTGATGCAGCATTAAATGAACCCCCTGGAACCCAGACTGAAGTTATTCCATAATTTCCAAGATAAGCTTTTACCTTAGTTACCATATCTTTTACCTTTTCTGGGTAATCTCTGTTCATAGGAGGTTCATATTTTATAGCTACTTCAAGATCTTCAATATTCCTTATAGGTTTTTTTGTGCATGCATAGCTGAAAGTTCCGGGAGCTATTTCTGAAATAGAAAATTCCTGTAATAATTCTTTTTTAGGAGTTTTTATCAAGTAGCTTTTTACCAAACTTTCCCCTTTTTCGTATTCTTTTAGGCTAACCTCCCAATTGGCAGTCTGCGTCTCTGTATTTAAACCTCCGTAAGATATCCAGAATGGAGTCATTCCATGCAGCATTCTTAGTATTATGTCTAACCCTATTTCTTTTTCAAAATCAATAAGTTTTAATTTACATCCAAAAGGATTATCTAAATTAAGCTCTGGACAGACTTGCTTTAAAAAATTTCCTTCATCATGTATAAATAATGATACAGGTACCCTATCTGGAATTTCTCCATTTATTACTTTTAATAATCTTTCTCTTGGTGTCACTTTTTCCTTATTACAAAACAACATAATTTAAATTGAATAAAATTGTTACTTTTTTTATCCGTAATATATTTTTTAATCTACTATATTTGATGCTTTATTCATTAAGAGCAGTTCTTACATTTATCATAACTAAACAATATCCTTTGAGTTATATTTTTACTTGCGAGCTATAACCTAAACACCTCCAAATGAAATATTTTTCATTAAAATCTATTTCATTCTAAACCAAAAACTCTATATAAATATTTTACAACTTAGTATCGCTCTTATCGTTATTTCTCCATTTTTTCTATTAATGCCTGCAACTTTTCAGTTTTTCGCTCAGCTTCCTCTATTGACATAAAAATAAGATTTACCGTAATAAGGCGAGGCATAAGGTCTTCAACAACTGGACACAACCCCTTCTTATACCTGTAATTACTAACTTCGGTATAGTATGGACATAAGGTCGGGCAATATGGGTGTTTATACAGTGTAGGTTTTTTAAACAAATCAAATTTATATGGTGCAACCTGATTAAATCCAAATCTGAGCTCTAACCCCTCTTCCTCGCTAAGTTTTTTAAATCTCTCATAATCAAGGTTATGTTTATCTCCCTCCCAGGTGCATGCAAACCAATATCCAGATTGAATAGCATCTTTTGGCACAACACGATTTTTTAACCATTTGCAATCTTTGATTGCATCATTGAATATTTTAAGTGTTTTGTTATATAAATTTTTAATTCTCTCATCAACTTTTTCTAACTGAGCCAGTCCTATAGCCGCTGTTGTTTCATTCATTCTAAAGTTAAGAGTCATAAAATAAGGAGATTCACCACTAAATGCCCATACATTTTCCATATCATCTGCGAGTTTAGGATCATTAATTAAACTCATTGCACCATCACCTGTTGAAAGCTGCTTATATTCCTGGAAGCTAAATATACCTATATCACCAAATGTTCCAGCATGTTTGCCCTTCCAATATGATCTAATAGCATGGCAACTATCTTCAATTAGGAAAAGATTATATTTTTTACAAATGTCCCTTATTTTATCTATTTCCGCACACAGCCCCCAGAGATGAGTTACAATTACTGCCTTTGTTCTATCTGTAATATTAGCCTCCAAAGACTCAGGATCCATATTATAAGTATTATAATTAACATCAGCAAACCTTGGGACAGCATTAAAATAAGCTGCTGCAAGAGCTCCAAAATGGACTATTGGATCACATATTACTTCAAAACCAGGACCTGCCCCACTGACACTAATGGCCTCAGCAAGTGCAAGCATCCCATTAGCTGTTGCATGCCCAATTTTCCCACCTGTAAATTTAGCAAAAGCTTTTTCAAAACGTTTTACCATTCCACCTTCTACAAAACTTAAGTCTCCCCTCTCTACTACTTCTTTTAAATTATAAATTTCCTCTTTGCCAAACTGGCGTATTATTTTTGCTACTGATTCTGACATTTTAATTTCCTTTCTCACTTTCAATTAAATAATTAAAAAATTTTAAAAATCTCTTATCATTAAAAATCTTTAAATTCTTTTTATCATATTCATTTAGTAATTTAACCAAAGAAACCTCGCCCTTCGTATTAATTTTTAATAATCAACTTAATAATATATGAAACTTATTTAAGCCCATATTTCTGAGCAGCTTCTTCCGGTTTGAGACCATCGTTTATAACTTCATTTAAAGCTTTTACCATTTTTACTGGGTCTTCTGCCATAAAGATATTTCTACCGAAGACAATACCTCTGGCACCCTGAGAAACGCTATTGTAAGCCTTCTTTAGAACATCAAGGTCGGTATTTAGTTTTTCCGCTCCAATAGTAAATATTGGTGCAGGAGTGTTCTCAACAACTTCATGGAACCTCTCACCGGTGTAAAATGTTTTTACCATATCTGCACCAAGCTCAACCATTATTCTTGATACCCTTTTTACCTTATCGTGAACTTCGTCTTCGGTTTTATCCGTATGCTCCACTACATAGCATTCACCGATAAGAGGTATACCAAGCTTTTCTTTTTGTCTTACTATTTCAGAAAATAGTTTTACATTCTGGGTTTCCATTTTCTCATTTTCATTTTCTATAAAGAGAGAGCATATTATTACTTCTGCTCCAGCTTCCACGGCTTCTTCTACTGTTGCTATGTCTGTAGTATAACCACCCCTGTAATCAAGAGGATAGTAAAAAGATGATGACCAGTTAATCCTTACTACAGGAGTAGGGGTACTGGCTGAGGTGAATTGATCCCAGTTATTTTTTAGCATAAATCGTGGCATCAAAAGTGCATCTGTAGTAAGACAGTTTTCTATGGCTTTTGCAGAATCTTCAATACCCTTCTGTACTCCATATACCACTACATGGTCAAGGGCTGAGATTACCAGGTTCTTTTTCCCCCTAAAAAACTTCTTTAATTTGATATCTTTTCCTGACATTGTTTGCCTTTCTATTCATTATTAAAATTTAATATACTTTGAAAATTATATAATTATATCCAAATTAACTCTTAACCTATCCTTCTCTTTGGTAGCTTCAAAACCTTCCTTTACCCTATCAAGTGGAAAGCTATGAGTAGCAAATCTATCAAGACCCAGATAAGGAGCCATAAGGGCAGTCCTCGTATAATCATCAATAGTTGAGTCAATGCTGCCGTAGAGAGTGATTTCATTATAGTGAAGATAATTTGGATCTATGGTAAGTTTTGCCCCTGTTGGAAGACCGCTAAAGATAAGGACTTTACTGCCTCTTTTTACAAGGTTAATACTGTACTCTAAAACTGGAAGTGTTGAAGCTGCAGTTACTGCAATATTTATACCCGTACCTCCAAAATAATCCCGTACTTTATCCATCCAGCCTACTTGTTCAGTACTAAAAGTAATATCTGCCCCGAATTCTAGAGCCCTTTTTAACTTATCCTGAGCTCTGGCAACAACTGCTACTTTGCCTGCTCCAAGTTTCTTTGAAAGTAGAAGGTATGCAAGGCCAAGTGGGCCTGAGCCAAAAATAATCATTGTATCTCCCGGATTAATACTTATCTTTCTGAGTCCGTGTAGGGCGCAGGAGAATGGCTCTAACATAGTAGCAGCCTTATCAGATATCCTATCATCAAGTTTTACAAGTACTCCTCTTTCGATCCCTTTTTCAGGTATAAGCATGTACTGGGCAAAACCACCTGCGAAGTTAGTCCCAAAGACAACTACATCCCTACAGAGGTTCTCATGCCCTGAAAGGCAGAGGTCACATTTTCCACAACCATATATGGGAGCCACTGCAACTCTTTCACCTAAAGAAAATTCTTTTACATTTTTCCCCATCTTATATATATTGCCTACTACCTCATGGCCTAAAATAACAGGCCTATTGTAGCGTGGTTCATTACCATGGAAATAATACCTTGTATCAGAACCGCATATCCCGCAGACTCTTACCTTGATAACAATATCTCCATTCCCTGGTTCGGGGATATCGACCTCTTCAAGCCTTAAGTCTTCCTTGTCTCCATAAAACAGGGCTGCTTTCATTTTCTTATTCATTAATCACCAAATAATCTTTCTAAGCTATTTATTCCAAATTAGCATGATTTTCATATAGTATTTTTCGATCTATCTTTTTATAGTCCATAAGGCTCATGGATAGAAAATCCAGATATATAAGAAGGCTCTGCTCAAATAGGTTACACATTGGCTGGGCTGAATCAGAAAGACTATTAATATCTGATTTTGATCCCTTCGCTGGTATTTCTACTACAGTATCTACTATTTTTCCCAAGGTTGAATCAACTGACATAGAGACAAGGGCTATTTTTGCACCTATCTCTTTTGCCTTACCAGCCATTACTATTAGACTTTCCGTCTCTCCTGATCCTGAGCCAATAAATAGCATATCACTGGCTTTAATGGCAGGTGTAGTTGTTTCCCCAACTACATGAGCCTTAATACCCATCTGCATAAGTCTTATTGCAAAAGCCTTCATCATGAGCCCGGTACGTCCCGCTCCTGCAATAAATAATCTTTTTGAGCTTGAGATAAGTTCAATTAATTCATCTGATTTTTTATCTGGTATACGAGCCAGGGTATCTTTTATCTCTTCCAAGATTAATTTGTAATTTTTATAACTCATAATATCTTTTATATATGTTAAAGGTTTATTTATTTAGCCAATCTATCGCTATGTTTTTTAATATGCTTTTCAAAGACTTCAAGTACTTTATCTGCCTGGGTCTCTGTAATTACCATGGGCGGTTTTATCTTTAGTACATTTCCAAGCCCCATAAAGAGACTCTCACCAAATATTACTCCATCATGTATGGCCTCTTTTACAATGCTGTGCGTTATATCATTTGCCACTTCTTTGGTTTTTCTATTCTTTACAAGCTCAACACCTATCATGAGCCCCGGACCTCTAATATCACCTATGATTTCGTACTTATCCTGTAGTTCTTTTAATCTTTTGGTAAAGTAGCCACCTATTTTTTGGGTCTTCTCTATCAGGTTTTCTTCTTCAATTACTTCAAGCGTTGCACAGGCGGCCGCAAAGGATACGGGAAAATGCGCAAAGGTAAAGGAATCGGTTGCAGGCTCCGGTGACTTTAGGTCGTCTCTTTGCATTACACCTGCTATGGGAAAACCTCCGCCCAGGGCTTTTCCAAATACCATAAGATCAGGAATGGTATCATATAGCTCACTTGCAAACATGGCACCGAGTCTTCCGAATCCGGTTTGAATCTCATCAAAGATTAGAAGCACTCCTATCTCACCACATATCTCTCTTATCCTTTTTAAGTAACCGGCAGGATATTCAATCATTCCCCCATGTGCCTGGAGTGGTTCCATGATTACTGCTGCTACCGGTTCTGAGCCGTGCTCTAAGGTGATCTTTAGAAACTCTGCGCAGAATAGATTGCACTTGGGATAGGTAAGCCCGTAATGGCACCTGTAACAGTAAGCATTAGGAATACGAATAAAGTTTTCCATATAGGCAGAAAATAGTCTGTTTATGGGATGATAGGGCCAGCTTGCTGCAATTGTGGCAAAGGTCCTTCCTGAATAGTTATTGTATACTGTTATGAATTTATTGGCATCTGGCCTGTTTGTAAGGGCAAGCTTTAGTGCCGATTCCACAGAAACTGAGCCGTGGAGTGAAAACATGATTTTTTTAAGGTTTGCCGGTGCTATCTCTCCCAGTTTTTTTGCTAAGACTAATTTAGGTATGGTCCCAAAGCTAGTCCTTACATGGGTAATTTTTTCTACCTGCTCTTTTACTGCAGCAATTACTTTTGGGTGTGAAAATCCTATATTATAGCTCCAGGCCTGAGAAGTACAGTCAATGTACTCTTTTCCATTGGTGTCTTTTACCACTGCACCTTTTCCACTTTCAATTATTATGGGTAGTCCCCCTCCCACAGAGCCGGACATAAGGTAGCCACTTCCTTCAGCTAATGTTTTTTCATCTATGTTCTCGAACATAAAATCTCCTTTGCTTTTGAAGCTGTCATTTTCACTCCTTTGTTTGATAAACTTAAATTTAATAGTGAATGGTAGTTTTTATTAATTATCTATATGTACTATTAATCATTGAATTGTCTATACTTTTTTTATATCATTTCTTACCTAACTTTCTATAGTGGTAATTTTACTATTTTTTTTTCAATTGCAGATTTTATTACTGCGAAACATACCTCACTAGTTTTATAAGCACTTTCTACATCATTTAATATAGGTTTGTTGTTTTTAATAGCGTCAATAAAATGATTTATTGATTTATTCCAGGGTTCTGCAATACCGCCTTGTTTATTATCAGGTATCCATGATTCTGGTAAAGTAAGGCAATCTTTTTCATGCCCAGCCTCATAAAATTCCGGCATGCTTTTAAACCATATCTTATTATTTTTTACAGTTGCCTTTGTGCAGTAATAATTAAAGTCAAATGAAAATGGAGTAATTGCACCAAAGCCTAAGAAACATTTACCAATTGCTCCATTCTTAAAACGCAGAACAGCAACTGCAGTATCTTCAGTTTCCACCTGGATTTTTCTGGGATGGAAAATATCTTTAAAACAAAATACTTCTTTAACTTCTCCTAAAAAGAATCTCATTAAATCTATATTGTGACCACAACCTGCGTGAAAAATAGATCCAGCTATATTTTCTTTCCCTAACCATTCAAATATTGGTAAATCCGGAGGCACATAATGAATATAATCCGATTCGATATAATACCCTTTTCCTAGCTGATCATTGTCTTGAAGTTCCTTTATATATTGATATAAGGGATTGAATCTTCTGTGATATCCAATTAAATACTTTACACCTAATTTTAATACTGCCTTTTTTATTTCCTTACAATCATCAAGAGTAATAGCCATTGGCTTTTCACACATTATATGTTTACCAGCCTCCGCAGCAGCTATGGTTATCTCTTTATGAGTTTTATTTGGGGTACTTATAACAACTGTATCTATATCATCATTTTCTAAAAGACCCTGATAATCTTTACAATATATTGGATTTGCTCCTGTTTCTTGTTTAAATTTATTAACATTTTCTTCTTTTTCATCTGCAATGGCTACTAATTCCGCATGGTGATTTTTTAATATATTCCTACCATGTTCAGAACCCATCCAACCTGCTCCAATAAGACCTATATTTACTTTAGATTCTTCCATATTCAACCTCCTTTATATCTATACTTATACTCACATTCCAAATCATTTACTTATATTTTTTTTCAAATTCACTTATAATTTTGCTAATCTTTTTCCTCTTATCTTCTTCAAGCACAGGAGCATCTATACTTTTTAACATTCTTTTCACCTTTTCTGCTGCATTTTCAACTATAGTTCTACTTCCATCATTCAACCATACCTGGTGTTCTTTTCTGTTAATAATATCAGACTCTGAGAACTTACCATTTCGTAAAGATTTAAGTGTTGACTCATCAGATAAAAAGTTCCCCATTGGTCCAATCCTTTTAATTGCATCTATTGCCATAGTTTCACTGTTAATTTCCACACCCCTTAAATATTTTCTTACTACTTTAATTATTTCATTATCTATTATAAGTTGCTCAAATGAACTAACCTTTCCACTAGAAAACATCCCCGCATTAACAACAAGATCTGTCCCTGATTCAAAACCGCTAAGGTATGAAAGCATATTTTCAAATCCAAGCTGCTCATCATGGTCATGCGAATCTGAAGTAGGAATACAACCATGTGTCGGTATATTATAATACTGGGCAAGCTGAGTGCCAGCTACACTGATAATAAAACATTCAGGAGTACTAAATATTGCTGCTGCTGATTTCATATCAAATTGAACACCGCTATTACAATATAATAGAGGTGTTCCCTTGTTCACTAATTGGGCAACCACGACTCCAGATAAAATCTCACAGTTCTTCTGAACTAATTCTCCAGCTATAGTATAAGGAGCAGTAGCTCCCATGATTGGACCAGGTAAAATCGTACATGGAAAACCCTCCTTAGCTATTTTTATAAAACCATCAATAGTTTCAGCATTCCAAAAAAGTGGACTTGATGGAGAAAATTGACATATGCCTATAGGTTTAATATTTATATTATCATTATCTACAACTATCTTAATCATTTCAATAATCGACTCGATTTCAATATTTTTTTCAGGAGAAAATAAAATTGGTTTAATAGTGTTATTTAATACTGCATCTACCCCATGAAGCAGTGTTGATTTTGAATTTACATCCTGTGGTAGAGCCTGAGTGGCTACTACATCGATATCGTCTAAATAGTTTGATAATCGTGCAAAAATACCAACTTCTTCTTTTGTTGTAAAGTCTCTAGTTTTTTCCTTATAATTATATGTGTATATTCCGTTATGGCCAGCCGCAGTTCTCGTAAGATTATCTACACCTATCTTGAAGCTATACGTTTTGTCTCTACTAAACAATTCAAATTCCTTTGGTGTTGATTCTATAGCTTTTTCTACCATCTCAGGATCAAACTTTAAAATATATTTATCATGATCAACATTTAAACCCTTATCTTCTAAAAAGAGTAAGGTATTTCTGCTATTAACATGAACTCCAACCTCACTTAATATTTCCATACTAGCATTATGTATCTTCTTTATTTCATCATCATTTAACACTTTGACTCTTGATAATTGCACTTACTCTGCCTCCTATTTAATTAAAAGTCTCTTTTTACATCTAAAAGATTTCACATCTTATGATATATTATAATAATATAAATAATATCGAACTTAATTATTCCTTTAAAGCTCCTGCAATAACTCCCCTTATAAAAAATTTCTGACCAAACATATAGAGTAATATCATCGGAATTGTTGCAAGTGTCATTCCTGCCATTATTACCGGAGTGTTAACATTATATCTAGATTGAAAAATAGTTATACCTATCATTAACGTTTTCATCTTATCAGACTGCAAAAATGTTAGAGCGAAAATAAATTCACTCCAAACATAAAGTGCATTAATAACAACTAAAGTAATTATTGGAGCAGTTGAAATAGGAACAACTATTCTAAAAATTATTCCTATCTTAGAACAACCATCTATCTCCGCAGACTCAATCAAGCTATTTGGAATTGTTTTAAAAAAACTTGTTAAAAGATAGATAGAAAATGGAAGTACCAGACCTGAATATATTAATATAAGACCTAAATAGCTATTTATTAGTTTAATTTCTGCAAAAAGAACAAAAAGTGGAACAATTATAACTATTGGTGATACAAGCATAAGAGATACAACAAATTCAAGCACTCTTTTACTTCCTGGAAACCTAATTTTAGCAAATGCATATGACGCAAGAACAGAAGCAAATACTGAAAAAATAACTGCACCAAATGTTAAGATAATTGTATTAATGGTCCAAATTAAAAAAGTTTTACCTCTGAATGCAATTATAAAATTTTCTATAGTAAATTGTATAGGAATTGAAATTTTATTAGTTATAAATTCAATCTTAGATTTAAACGCTGAAACAAAAATAAAATAAACCGGGAATAAAGTTACTAAACTTAATAATATAAACATTAAGTGCTTTAATAAACTAGAAGACTCCCTTTTAAAATTTCTTTTTTTAACTTCTGAGTGTTTCATATTCCTCGCTTCTTGTTATTTTCAACTGAAAAACTATTATAAGCAATGTTATTACAAGTATCACTAAAGCTGTTGCACTTGCAACGCCTCTATAGTTATACCTAAAAGCAGCTTGGTAAACGTACATTTCTCCTACCCATGTACTTACGCCCGGTCCTCCCCTAGTCATTATATAAACGTAATTAAACACCCATGAGAACATCGTTACTGTAAGTATAACGATATAAAATTCAATGATGCTTCTAAGTTGCGGAATAATCACATGTATAAAATTTTGCCACCAGTTAGCTCCATCAATTCTGGCTGCCTCAAAAACATCCTCAGATAATGATAGTATTCTTGCACTCATGAGTATTATTCCAAAACCTAATTCTTTCCATATAACAACAATCATGATTGTTATAAGTGCTGTTTTTGGTGTTCTAAACCAATCAACTATCAAAAAATCTAAATTTAAAAATCTTAAAATTTCATTTAACACTCCTTTGAGCATGAGAATATATGAAAATGCAACTGAAACTACAGTAATAGGAACTATATATGGCAGAAAAGAAATAAACCTGTAACCTTTCCAAAACTTTATCCTATCATATAAAAAAGTTGCAAGAACTAGAGAAAGGAAAACTAATACTGGTGTACAGCATATTATTAAAAGAAAATTATTTTTTATAGATATCCAGAACCTACTATCTCCAAAGATAACTTTAAAATTATTAAACCCAACAAATTTCGGTATTTCAGATTGGAAATTAAAAAAACTACTTCTGATAACAGCTATGACAGGATAAAAAAATACAATAGCAACAATAGCAAATGTAGGAATTAACAATAAACATGCACTAATGTAATCTTTTTTAAAAATTTTTCTTCTATCTAAAACTTTGCTGTCCATTCTTTTTAAATAATTATCATTTATTGGTGTTAGGCTGTTATTCAAAAATAACAGCCTAACACCAATACTACCTATTCTAATTTTTTATTCCGATTTTTCCGCTTCCACTAATGAATTGTACCATCTTTTATAATTCTCTAGCATATCAGGATTGGATTCTCTCCACTGCACTGTCATATCCTCAATTTTTTGAGCAACCTCTTCAGGTGAAAGCTCTCCATTATATATTGGTGTAAAGTAAGTTCCTACACCGCCCCATGCCACTTCTGGAGGCATATAATTACAAATAGCATTATGCATTGGTCTTGCAACAGCATACTCAAATACACTTTTTTCAAATTCATTCACCAATAAGCTTGTATCAAACTGATTGTTGCAGGGAAACAGACTAGAAGCTAAATACATTGCATCTGCTCTCTCAGGGCTAAGTATAAATTTTAAAAAATCACAAGCTTCTTTAGGGTGTTCAGAATATGCTGGGACAACTAACTGTTGGGCTGATTGTGGTGCTCTGTCTGTAAAATAACTTCCTTCTCCAATCCTAGGAAAAGACATCAGTGCAATATCTTCACCAAGAATATCATACAAAGGAGCAATTACTCCATAAGCAAGCATTTCAAATCCAACATTTCCCTGACCAAATGCATCTACTCCCTGGTAATCATCAAGAGATGCAGCATCTTCATTAAAGTATGGTATTAATTGCGCCAATTTTTCCCACCAGTCAGCATAAGCATAATCTGTCCATTTAGCTTCACCTATAGTTGGGAGCATTGCATCCGATTGATTATCAAAATACTGAGGAATCATAAAATCACATATAAATGCAGCAAACATATTATTCTTTAATCCAACTGAATATGGAACAAATCCATTTTCTTTCAATACCTTACAATCTTCTATAAATTCATCCCATGTTTCTGGTGGAGATTCGATACCGCTTTCTTTAAGAACCTTTTTGTTATATACCATTGTGTAAGGCATAAAATAAAAAGATACACCATAACGTTTTCCTTCAAACACCCCGGTATCAGCATTTGTCATATATTTAAGATCTTCTTCACTCCAGTACTCTGTTATATCCATAACATTTCCCATCCATACATCTTCAAACGTCCATATTTCAGACCACAAATACTGAATATCAGGTGTTTGTTTAGCTTCAGCAGCCGTTCTAAAAGCTGAATAAAGACCTTCTGTTGTTTGCAGCACAGCCTCAATTGTTATATTTGGATGTTCTGCTTGATACATCTCTATTGACTCATTTACCCATCCTTCCATTCCAGGACCTTCCTGTTCACCCCAATACCACATAGTTAATTTTACCGGCTCTTCTGATACTTCTTCTGCTGGAGCTTCCTCTGCTACTTCTGTTCCCTCTTCTTCCGCTGCTTCTTCTTTAGGAGCTGCTTCTTCTTTACAGCCAAATAAGCTGAAAGACACTATAAAAACAAATACTAAAAACAACAACATTAACTTTAAAACTTTACTTTTATACATTTCTATTTCCTCCTTTAGATCCTTTTTAACAACTTAGTTTTAACAAGTTCGCAAATAAATTACTTCTTCCCTTAAAATCACCTCCTTTTTATGCTATATTTTAGTTGCTTAATTTTACTTAAGCGCCAATCTTTGCGTTTACAGTTAACAATAACACTGTAAACGCAAAGCAAATATTTATATTATCACCTCCTCTAACTTGTATATCATCTTTTCTCCGATAGAATCCTTTTAATGGGCAAATTCAATATTATTAAATTTTATCTACGCCAATATGCTAAAATTAATTTTTTTCTACTTTTGTAAAATATCTCCAATTAATCTTTTAGTATTATTGTAAAATATATTTTCTATATCTTCTTTACTTAAATTTAAGCTCAGGACTGCAATTCTAATGGCTCTTATAATCTCATAGATAGAAAATGTAAAACTATCCAAATTCATCTCTGCTGATGACAAGCTCCAAGCCTTAGGTGTACTTGTAACAAAATAATGCTTGTTATTGATATCTATATTTTTACCTTTAAATGTAGCTATGGGCAGGTCACTCCCATATAAGATTCTCTCTGACCCTAATTCCTCTAGTAAAACTTTATTAACAGAAAAACTGTTTATCATTGCTGTATCTACATACAAATTTTTTACTTCCTTTAAGTAACCGATGCTATCTTTTATATCGCTATAACAATAAGACCTCCCTGCATGTGCAAGAACTATCTTTATGTTAGGATATTTTTTACCAATATCCTTTATTTCTTCAATATTTCGCCTATCATTTAACCTACCAGCTCTTGGAATGTGGATAAGCAATATAAGGCTATATTCCTGGCAAAACTCAAGCACTTTCTTAGAAATAAAATCAAATATGCTTACGTCTATATCCAGTTTTGAAAAATCTTTGGTAGCCTTAAAATCCACAAGCTCTGGGTATGGTTTAAAGCCAACAAATCTATTTTTAAAAAAATCTTGGGGAATTTCTTTTAAATCAGGTACTGGGTTAAATAATCCATAACTGCCATTTTTTATACAGACATCTGAAATATATTTGTTGGTTTTGTCCAGATCAGCTTCTTTTATAGGGAGTCCAAAAAATAAGCCGTCATATTTTTTACCAGGGAATATTTTCTCTGTAACATTTTTGAAATCTTCTATTGTAAAACCATCAATTATATCCGAATCCAATGCAGGACTCTGTTTCTGCCTGCTTTCAGAAATATTTTCTTTAAAAAAATTTTTTTTCCATAAATGCACATGAGAATCTACTATCTCTGCTGGTAAAAATTTACTAAATTCTTCATTAAATATCTTCAAATCTCCATCTTTTAAATTTTTCAAAAAATTATTTAGCATCTTTACCACCTTAAATAATATTTACAATTTATAATTTAACCAATAGATTGTCTCGCCACCAATTAAGCTACGCAATTACTAATTCTTTACCAATGGCGGCAAATTCTTCTCTTGCCTCCATATCACAACTGCCATCGGTGATTATTTTATCTATTTCTGATATCGAAAATACTTTACTTTGCCCTATTCGGTTAAATTTAGTTGAATCTACTAAACAAATATGCTCTTTAGATTTTTTAAACATTTCCTTCTTAATCTCATTTAAATTAGGACGATAATCATCGCTTAATTCACCTTTTAGAGATATTACACCTGTAGATAGGAAGAATTTATTACTATTAAACTCGTTGATAGTGGCAATAGCACATTGTCCAACAAAACAATTATATTCTTTTTCTAAAAATCCTCCGGTTGAAACAATCTGTATGTTTTCATTTTCTAAAAATAGCCCTGGAATTAGAGAGGAATTAGTAACAATTACAATATCTTGGAATTTTGAAGTAGAAAGTGCCTCTGCAAAATAATAGCAAGTCGTAGAATTATCTAAGAAGATGCAATCTTTGTTTTCTACAAATTCTAAAGCTTTAATCGCTATCTTTCTCTTTAAGCTTACATTTGTCCTAAGTCTAACAATATTTTTTGACTCTACTTTATCCATAACATTTAAAAGTACACCGCCATAAACTTTCTTTACTCTTCCCTCTCTTTCAAGTTCATTTAAATCTCTATGAATCGTGGCAAGAGAAACATTAAAATGTTTGCACAGTTTATCTATTGCGCATTCTTTCTTTTCTTGCAGCATACTTACTATTTTTTCTTTTCTGGTTGTTTGTAACATTATAATAGGCTAAAATATGATATGTTATGATAAATTATGAAATAATTATATATAAATTAAATTAAATGTCAATAGTATTTTAAAAAATTTCAAAATCTATTAAATTTTAGGGGAACAAAAAATAGATATTCTTGTTTCTATGTTTATAAATGGAATAAAATTGGATTATCCTTCTTATATGAGTCTAGTTTCGATCAAGAAAGTCTTTGGGGTTATTATTAAACTTTTCCTCAAAGACTCTATGAAGTTCATCTATTATATGAGAACACAAAACTAAATGATGCTCTATCATTACTTTTTCTACTGCCTTGGCTGGTAGAGATTTGGGAAATAAAATAGCAGATATAATAACATTGGTATCAGCCATTATTCTCATATTTTTTCTCCCAAATATCTTTCCTTATATCTTTTACAACTTTTTTTACATCTTCTTCAGAATACAAACCACTTTTCTTTCTTTCATCTTTCATGCGTTCTTGAATTTCTTTCAATGCAACTAATGAAGAATTTTTTAATATAATTTTTTCTTCATCTTCTAAAAATAATACCTTATC
>CAYMPQ010000007.1:0-2031 GCA_964392345.1 uncultured Actinomycetota bacterium | reverse complement strand
ATTTAAAAAAGCTCATCCTGTTTGGTAGCCTTTTGTTGGGCTTTTTTGTCTTTGTTTCCCTTTTCTGGTAAATTTCTTTCATTCCTATCATCATTTGTCTTTATATCTATACCCAAGCCTTTCCCACCAAATTTTTCTTCCTCATCTGTACCTGCAGATTTTTGGTCAGAATTTTCTAACTCAGGTTTTTTTAACATAACCGATCTTTCAAAATTCTTAGCATAAGCTGACCAGTTATCTTCTTCATTGCTCTCTTCTAAAATAATGTTATATCCCCCTATGTCAGCATCCATATGATCTACATGATATACTACAAAAGCCTCCAGTATCTTTGGCCTTCTCGGAGACCCAAATTCCTTATGCCCGTGATGGCTCAAAATTATATGAAGAAGCCTTTCCCTTAAATCTTCTGGAAAACCGCTAATTTTTTTTATTTTCTCAAGAACTAACCCATAGCCAATTGTAATATGGCCAAGCAGTTTCCCTTCATCTGTTACTTTTATAATAACACCCACATCATATTCCCTTATCTTGCCAATATCGTGTAAAATTGCCCCGCTTATCATTAAATCTCTGTTTAAATTCTTATATGTCCTTGAAAGGAAGTCACAAATTTTTGTCACAGATAACGTATGTTCTAAAAGTCCTCCGCTGTATGCATGATGATATCGGACTGCTGCTGTAGCACGGCAGAAGAGCCTTGTAAAATCTTCGTCTTTAAAAAATAAGTCTAAAAGCTTTCTTAAGTGGTGATCTTTTATACTCTCTATATATGATTTTATTTCAGACATCATGCCATCTACATTTTCTTTTGTAGTCTTTATAAAGTCTGAATATTCTATGTCTTCTTTATTTTTAATTTTTGCCATAGAACTAATGGATAGCTGCTTGCCCCCTCTATATTCTGAAACATTGCCTTTTACTAAAACAAAGTCTCCTTCTTCAAAATATCCAACATTTTTAAAAACCTCGGTCCAGATGATACCCTCGATACTGCCCTCCTTGTCCTGCAAGGTAACAGCGCAGTAGTCATCATTATTTTTCTTCTTTTTAATTGATTTGTGGCTTACAACAAATAGTGAACTAACAATTGTGCCAACTTTCAGATCTGATACATATTGTTTTTTCATTTTCTTAAAACCTTTACACTTATTTACCTATTTTCCATTCTTTAAAATATCCAATATTGCTGTAATCGGTCATGTCGTAATGAATTGGAGTTATTGAGATATAGTTACTCTTAACGGCTTTGTAATCTTCATCATCCTCATTGGAAGATTCAACAAATTCCCCATCCATCCAATAATAATTTCTCCCCCTTGGATCGACCCTTTTAATGAAAATATCATTAAACTTTGCACTGCTTTGAAATGTAATCCTGACTCCTTTAATTTTATCTTCAGGCACATCAGGAACATTTATATTGAGAAGTGTTTTTTGTGGAAGCTCCTTTTTGTTTAAAACCATTTTTGCAATTTTTTTTGTAAATTCTGCTGCATAAGCATAATCTGTATCTCTTAAATTATCCATAGATACAGCAATAGATGGTATGCCGTATGTAGTACCCTCCGTAGCAGCCGAAACTGTTCCTGAATAAATAATATTTTCCCCCATGTTTGGCCCCCTGTTAATACCTGATATTAATATATCAGGCTTTTTATTTAAAATTGCTTTTACTGCAAGTTTAACACAATCTGCAGGAGTTCCATCAACTGCATGCCCATAAAATTTCCCATCCCTGTACTCTTCCCTTACTGAGATTGGGTCAAATACGGTAATAGCATGGCCCACAGCACTTCTTTCTTTATCAGGAGCCACTATTTTTATATCAAAATTTTTATCTCTCTTTAAGGCACTGTAAAGTGCAAAAAGCCCTTTTGCTTCTATTCCGTCATCATTTGTTAAAAGAATTATTTTTTTATCCATAATAATTATAATATTTATTCAATTTTTCCAACTTAAATTTTAAACTATTCTATAATTAAATAAACTATAATTCCAGAGTAATGTGATAATTATTGCACAAACGGA
>CAYMPQ010000006.1:35558-39904 GCA_964392345.1 uncultured Actinomycetota bacterium | reverse complement strand
AGTGCCTCAAACCCGCACCAGTAAAGGGTTTCAGAGTTTCGTGAAGGCCACAACTTTATTAAAATAGGAGGAGTTATGAGCATAGCTATAGTCACAGATAGTACTTCAGACATACCCAGGGACTTGTGCGAAAAACATAAGATAACCGTTGTGCCGCTAACAACAATATTTAAGGATAGAAGTTATCTTGATGACGGTGTGGACATAACAATTGAGGAGTTCTACAAAAAATTAAGAGCAGCAGAAACATTGCCCACAACTGCCCAGCCATCACCCGGAGATTTTGTAAATACATACAGAAATCTTCTTAAAGATCATGACAGCATAATCTCAATTCATATTTCAAAGAAAATGTCAGGCACTTTAGATTCAACTGAATTGGCAAAAAAAGAATTGCCCGGAAAAGATATAGAAATAATTAATTCTGAGGGTACTCACATGCCATTAGGCTTTTTGGTAATCAAAGCAGCAAAGATGGCTCAGGAAGGGAAATCCAAAGATGAAATAGTAAAAGCTGTATATGACTTAAAAGAAAAAGTCACAGTTTTGTTTATCCCAAGCACATTAAAATATTTAAAAAAGGGCGGCAGGATAGGAAGGGCAAAGGGACTTATTGCTTCCTTGCTTGATATAAAACCAGTACTTACCATAAAACTTGGTGAAGTATCGCAATACAAAACTACAAGAAGATGGAACCAGGCTAAAAATGAACTTATCGATTCCATGAAGCATATGGTAAAAAATGGTGAGAATTTGATAGTATCGGTCGGGGATTCCGATGTAAAGGAAGAAGGCGATGAAATGGCTGAAAGAATAAAGGATACATTTAAGCCCAAACAGCTAATACGCGTAGCCATAGGTTGTGTAGTTGGAACACATTTAGGGCCCGGGGGTATTGGAATTACTTTTTATGAGGAATAACGACAAAGAAATAATTCTTGAGAAAAAGAAACTAAGAAAATATATTCAAGATAAAAGAGATGCTCTTTCCATAAAAGAAAGAGAAATAAAAAGCAGGGCTGCAGCAGAAAAATTCTTCAGCACCAAGGATTACATAAAAGCAAGAAACATACTAATTTGTTATCCTTTCAGAAGCGAGATAAATACAAAAATAATCATAGAAGATGCGCTAAACAAAGGTAAAAAAATTATCTTGCCAAGGGTAGATAAAAATAAATTAAATCTTTACTTTGTAAATAATCTCAAAGATAAGCTAGGAAAAGGGGCTTACGGTATAATGGAACCGGATCCGCTTCTCTGCAAACGCACCAAAGCTGCAGATATAGATTTAGCGGTCACACCGGGTATTGGTTTTGATAAAAATTTTAACCGCCTGGGCTATGGAGGCGGTTTTTTTGACAGGCTCTTTCCTTATTTGCCAAAGAGAGCAAAAAAGGTAGCTCTTTGCTTTGACATTCAGGTAATGCCAAATATACCTGTTGCTAAGAACGATAAAAAAATTGACATTTTAATTACTGAATCAAAAATTTACAACTCTTGTTAAAATTAATTATGCCAAAAAAGCAAGCAGTCCTGTCCTGTTATGTACAATAAAATAAAAAGAGCATTAGCTTGTTTAAAACTATGGATAACTTAAATAGAAAAATTGCAATTTTAATTCCAGCATACAACGAAGGAAAATATATAAAAGATGTTGTGAATAATTGCTCAAAGTACAAATTAGATATAATTGTAGTAAATGACGGCTCTATTGACAACACATCAGAGATGATAAGGTCCATTCCAAACCCTGAAAAATCCAGCATAACACTCCTTGAGCACTCCTTTAATCGCGGGAAGGGGCAGTCACTGGAAACTGGCTTTGATTATGCAGTTGACAACAACTATGAAGGTGTTATTACCATTGACGCTGATGGCCAGCATAAAGTAAGTGAAATTTCCAATTTTCTTCAAACTTTAGAAAAAAATAATCCTGACATAATAGTTGGCAGCAGGTTTAAAAACATAAAAGGTATGCCTTTTATAAGGTTAGCCACAAATTATTTTACATCATGGATTGTTTCACTAATTGCCGGCAACAAGATAGAAGATGTTCAATCAGGATTTAGGTATATAAATTCAAAAGTACTTAAAAACATTGAGGTTAAAACAAAAAATTTTGATGCAGAGCCCGAGCTCTTAGTAAAAGCAAGCTGGTCAGGTTATAAAATAATAAACATTCCCATAAGCACCATTTATCAT
Organism: uncultured Actinomycetota bacterium; assembly: GCA_964392345.1. Lineage (GTDB taxonomy): Bacteria > Actinomycetota > Humimicrobiia > Humimicrobiales > Humimicrobiaceae > JAUVXY01. The sequence goes on along the minus strand of CAYMPQ010000006.1, from coordinate 37,702 downwards.
AAAAATTTTACAAGTTATGTTAACCCAATAAAAGATACCATAAAATTTATCAAATTAGTTTTTAATTGTTTGCTTGTAAAGAAAAGATATACAGCCAAAAAAAAATAAAAATGGCCTCCAGAAATTATTCTTATTTATAGATTAAAAACAGCTCATAGAATACTGCTGCTAAAAATATCAAAAAAATTATGCTAAAAGAAACTATTGGTGTAACTATATTTTTAAATTTATTTTTTTGGATGTATTCGCCTGTTGATACTGCCATCATCCTATAAGTCATTTCCATTGAAGAAAGTATGATAACTCCAGCAGGCAAAGGCATTGAATGCCTTATTGTCCCGGACAGCAAAAAAACTGCTATAAAAAACCCGGATAATATGCTAACCGGAATTAAAGTTCTCAAATAACCCAGCGCAAAATATCCAGCAGTTGAAATAATATTTCCAAAGAATATTACTAAAAAAATATAACTTACAGACATACCTTCTTTATATTCGCGTATGCCAAAAAAACTTTGAAGCAATTTAAATTTACTTATTAAAAAAACACTTTCTTCTTTAAAAAAATAGAAGAAAGCTGAACCAATCAGTGCGCCCAAAACTAAAAAAAGAATGCTTATTGTAAATATTACAAAAAATTTTTTTATCATTTTTCCTGATACTTTTTTTCTAAAATTTCAATCATTGTTTTACAGACTACAGGGTCAAACTGTTTTCCTGAATTTCTTTTTAATTCAAGGATTGCTTGCTCTCTGCTTAAGGCTTCCCTGTATGGCCGCTCTGTAGTCATAGCATCATAAGAATCTGCAACACATAATATTTTTGCAAACAGTGGTATGTCATCGCCTTTTTTTCCGTATGGATATCCTCTGCCATCAATTCTTTCATGGTGATAAAGCACAGCATCAGCTTTGTCTTTTAAAAAAGTAATTTCCTTTACAATATCATACCCGACTATTGGATGCCTCTTCATTTCCTTCCAATCAGAATCACTTAATTTCCCCCGTTTGTTAAGCAGTGAGAGATCGATCTGTATTTTTCCTATGTCGTGCAGGTTAGCTAAATTCGTTAATATCTCTATGTCGTATTCATTTAATCCCATTTCTCTGGCAATTTCCTCGCTGTATTCTGCTACTCTTACAGAATGGCCGGCAGTATACACATCTTTTGCCTCTACCACTTTTACTATTTGCAGAATGCTGCTAAGGAGTGCTTTTCTTTCTTTTATTCTAAGTAGATATGTATATTGAGCTATAACCAAAGGAAGACATGTAAAGAGCAGTGTAAACGGACCATACAATCTGTAAAGAAAAGAGATTGCTGCTGCCATGGCACCCAAAAAAAATTGAGATGGTATCAGCCATGCAAAATTAAAAACCCAGATATTAATAAAATTTGCTCTCTCGCTTATTGAAATAGCACCAGTTGTAAGTATGGTATTTAAAATAAAAAAAATTATAACAGATAAAAAAATAATCCCTATGTTTTTAGGATAAAAGAAGTTAGCTATGTCTCTATTATACAGATTTTCAAATACAAGAGCTGCAGCACCCATGGAGATTAGATATTGGCCAGCATTAAAAATATGCTTATAGTAGGGGACTTTTTTAGTAAATTCCCTAATATTGAGCATCACTACAGCTGTTACTATTATCGCAGTAGAAGGTCCGTATAATATTAAACTAGCCAGCAAAAGTCCAAAATTTACCGAGACGCTGCCTGCTTTTGGCAGTGGCGCTGAAAGGTTATCAGCTGCAAAAACCAATAGGCCAAACAGCACCACTCCTAAAACTGAAACATTCTCATATTTAAGTAATATATAAATTAGAAAAGATAGCCCAATTGTAAGTACAATAAAAGCGTATGTTTTTACTTTAAGGACACTGCTATTAATTAAAAAACTCCTTCTAATATTCTTAAATATAAGGAATTATAGCAAATCAAGCCAATTAATTATACCTTTTACCATCTAACTGAGCCACAAATTCCTACCAGAGAACCCAGTATCATAAGTACTCTCATTAATTTCTTCACTTTATCCACCTCCCTCTTATAAATAGTTTCATATCTGTTCCATCTTCAATTCAACATTACCATCTAACTGAGCCACAAATTCCTACCAGAGAACCCAGTATCATAAGTACT
>CAYMPQ010000006.1:35327-35458 GCA_964392345.1 uncultured Actinomycetota bacterium | reverse complement strand
CTCATTAATTTCTTCACTTTATCCACCTCCCTTTAAAAAGTCATCGTTTGTAACTTACTGTGTACAGATCTACCCTTTTTCATACCATTCCTTGAAGATTTCGAAATATTCTTTAATATTTTCATCAAAAA
>CAYMPQ010000006.1:0-35227 GCA_964392345.1 uncultured Actinomycetota bacterium | reverse complement strand
TTTTCATACCATTCCTTGAAGATTTCGAAATATTCTTTAATATTTTCATCAAAAACTAAAAAAACAATGATTAAAATTAAAACAACTATTATACCTATTGCGACCTTTTCCAAATATGTAAATTTATTCTTATCCTTTGCCATATGCATTAAAACAACAGATTTGTTAAATTGAAGTTTTGGTTCTATCTTCTATAAATTCTTCCAGACTTTTTGCAGGAATTCTCCAGGAACTTCTTCCCTCTCTTATCTTAAATCCTTTAAGCCTTCCTGTTTTTAGTAAGTTCCATATATTGTCAACTGAAAGTTTTAAAATTTTTGCAACCTGTTCTGCAGTGTACAAAACTGGTTCTTTGCTGGTTGTTTGAACTTCATCTCCCCCAACAAAACTATCTAAAAAGTTTTCCAGATCTCCTTCTTTGACTCTTATAGCCTTCCCTACTCTTATAGCTGGAAGTTTCTTCAACATGACCATTCTTATTATTTCTACTTCACTTATTCCTACAAGATCCGAAACTTCTTTGATGGTATATAGCTTTTCAACATCTTCCATTTTTAATTAATAAACCTCTCTAACTTTAAAATATCTGATTGAAGGTCAATAATATTTAAAAACCTACTACCATTTCTGATAAATTTTCTTTTCTCTTCAGTCAAAAATGGTATCTTCCCATATACCGGCATACTTAGAATAGCTTCAATTTCTCTCAAATTTTTTATTTTCTCATTGCTAACTTTATTAAAGATAGCTCCATTTTTTTGATTAGGCGGTAAAAACTTTTTAAAATTGTCTACTCTCAAATTCGGACCAGTATCCGGCGATAAAACTAAAATAGAGCCTGTGGAAAGATTGAGCATTTCCAAACTAATATTATCGTACCTGAAAGGTATGTCAGCAATTATAAAGTTGTACTCATTCCTTGCTAAATATAATAAATTATTTAACATATCTACACCAAATTTATCGCTTTGATAAATTGACAGTGGAGGCTGCATAACATCTATATTAAGGTTATTTAAACTTACAACAGATTTAGTTAAAGCATCTTGACCATCAGAAATATTTTCAATAAATAAACTTAAATTATGGCTTAATTGTAGATTTAGATTTGCGGACAAATCAGAAGGACCTTCGCAAAAATTTAAATCTATAATCAAAATTTTAATATTAGCCAAATCTTTTAGCAGCCAGGCAAGATTAAAAGCTATGCTTGTTTTGCCAACTCCGCCCTGGACAGAATAAAATGATATTATTTGTTGTTTTATAAATTTATATTCATTCCTGTGCCCGGATATCTTTTCTAACTCCATCTCATCTATTATGCCTAAGATCTTCTCTAAATCTTTTATATCTTCTAATTTTTTAATGGATACATTTTTAAATCCTTCTAATTTTTCAAATTCTTTGTAATTACCAGTTATTATTAGCTCGCAGTTTGTATACTTGTTGATATATTCGGCTATATCTTTAAAATCTTTAATATCAGAGGAAAGTATTACATAAGATGGCATATATTCTTCAATATAATGTTTTGTGTATCTCTCACCATTTAAGCATACCAAATCATAATTTTTTAAGTCAATTTTCCCTATATTATCAGTTATTCCTCTATTATTTTCTATAATTATTATTATTTTCAATTTATTAAGTATAAAGTATCTTATAAATTATATGTTTGGTATATCTAAATAAAACTTAGTATATTATAGCTCTTTATTAATCAATACCTAATATAATAAATTGTTATAAGTAAATATAATATATTCCCTATAGTAATTTGTCAAATCAGCATACAATCCATTATATAGGGAAAAACAATTATCATTTAGCGGAAATTCAGAAAAAACAGCTTGCAGCATAACAAAATTTTATACTATGGGGATTTTTTGTGAGACTTAGATTGCTTTTAATCAGTTAAGAAGTTTTACCAATAAATCTTGCGGTGAATCATCTTCGATGGCTATATCCTTGAATTTTGATTTTTTGCCAGAAACTATTTTAATATTCTTTTTTGGAATATTTAGTTTAGTTGAAATAAATTTTATCAGTTCCTTGTTTGCCTTCCCTCTTTCAGGAGGAGATGAGACTCTTACTCTTACCCTGTCTCCATACAAACCATCTGCGCAGGTATTTACTGAATTTGGCTTAACATATAGCTTAATAATTTTAACCTTCATTAGACTTGAAAAATTCATCTATTATATCGGGATTTGCTATATCTATTTTTTTTCTGTCTATTTTTGAACCAGAATCTTCCATGTCTTCACCCTGGCTCTCTTCTTCATTAGAGTCTGTTTCTATGCTGACTTCTGTGTCGCTAGCACCTTCTTTGCCATAATCTTCCTGTAAATCTTCGTCACGATCACTTAGAACTTGCTCTATTTCTTCTTCACCGGTGCTTTCATCATTTTCCAATATATTTTTTAGCTCGTCTACTTCATAGCTGCTGTCCAATTTTGCCATAAATTCTCCAAAATCTCCGAGAATCTTACCTAACTCATTTTTGAAGTATTCATATTTGTCCTGAATATACTTTACCTTTTTTTCCAGCTCCTGTTTCTTTGACGACAATTCCTTAATGGATTGTTCTTCCTCCATATTCCTCTTTCTTATTATTTCGTCAGCTTCATCCTGAGCTTTCTGCTTTATTTCTTCAGCTTCATCCTGAGCTTTCTGCTTTATTTCTTCAGCTATTTTGTGCGCTGACACAAGCGCATCTTGTATGACTTTCCCCATGTCTTGTTCTTTGCCAGATCCTTCAAACTTTAGCTTATCAAGGCTCTCTTGTAATTCTTTATTCTTTTTGTATATCTTCTCAAATTCCAATGACAGGATATCTAAAAACTTATCGACTTCTTCAGGCTTGTAGCCTTTGAATACTACGTGAAACTCTTTTTTTTGTATATAATCAGAATTTATATCCATATACTACCACCCCTTTATAATTTTAATTAATAACACAACCTATAAAAATTTATACAGTAGAAACCTGAGTACAAACAATATAAATTGAATTGTTAAAATAGCAACAATTGGAGAAAAGTCAATATAGCTTCTCCCAATTTTTGACATAGGTATTATCTTTCTGAATGCCGCTATTAACGGTTCTGTAATTTCAATAATAAACCTATAGATTCTACCCAATATGCCTCTGGGAGAAATTCTAAACCAGGATATTACTACCCTTACCAGTATTACCCAGATGTATAGCTGCAAAAAATATATAACTAGTTCAAAAAATATTCTTATAACTGCCTCCTCTATTTATTTAAAAAATTTTGTAGTTCGCATGCCCTTTTTACAGCACTATTTACTGCACTCTTTATAATTTCACCAAGTTTGTGCTCACCAAACTCCTTTAAAGCTTTTTCAGTCGTTCCGCCCGGTGATGCAACCATTTTAATTAGATTATCAATATCAGCCTCCGGCTTCTTCATCAGCTCTCCTGCTCCGATCATGGTATTTACAACTAATCTTTTAGCTATCTCACTGCTAAGACCTTCTTTTTCTCCTGCTTCTATCAAGTGTTTGCAAAAAAGAAAAAAGTAGGCCGGTCCGCTTCCGCTTAAAGCAGTAGCTATGTTCTGATACTTTTCATCTATTACTACATAATCACCCACGCTTCCAATCAAATCCAGTGTAAATTTCAGGTCACTTTCTGAGACATTTTTTCCTTTGCTAACAGCAGACATACCCTTCTTGAGCAGAGCCGGGCTGTTAGGCATCACTCTTATAACAGAAACTTTTTTATTTAACTTTTCCTCTATATAAAAGGTAGCCACCCCTGCAACAATGCTTATAACAACACTGCTTTTGCCACTAAATCCAGTTTTTATTTCATCTAAGAGTATATTTAAATTCTGAGGCTTTATTGCTAACAAAATGTACTCGGAGCTCTTTACAACATCTAAATTACTCTCAGCAGTAGACACGCCATAATTATTTCTAATATACTCTTTTCTGTCACGCCTGGTATCGTATACAGTTATTTGGCTTGCCCCCAGAAACGCTGAATCAAGTATTCCCCTGAGTATCGCCTCGCCCATATTACCGCAGCCAATTATTCCTAATTTATAATAAGCCAATTACATAAGCCTTTCTTGCAGCTTTTATTTAACTATCCTAAAACTGATTGTACAGTCCCTTTTCATGCAGTACCTCTTTTTCTTTTGAAGTCACGGTAACATTGTATGGCGTAATTAAAAATACTTTATTTGCTACCTTTTCAATGCTCCCTTCCAGCGCATAGGTAATCCCGCTGCAGAAATCGATAACCCTTTTAGACAAATCCGGGTTTGTGTTTTGCAAGTTAACAACTATCGGCACCTCTTTTTTAAAATCATCGCCTATGGACTGGACATCTTCAAATTCATGTGGTTCTGCTATAGATACCCGTGAACTTTTTTCATCTCTAACACCGCGAGCAAATCTTCTCTTCCTTTCAGGTTTAAAGCTAACCACGTTTTTCTCCTCAAAACTATTTTTTTGATATTTCTCTTCCATTCTGCCTTTATTTTTCATAAGTACATCTCTGTCACCTGCTTCGCCAGCATTAAAATCTTCTTTATCATAGTAGTCACCATCTTCATCTAATCCCAAAAAAGATAATGTTTTTTTTAAAAACTTGCTCATAGATTTCCCCTGTCTAAAAAATTAATAAATTAATCTATTGCGTATTTTTCATTATAATTTCTTATTATCTCTTAAAAAAGTTGGTATATCCAGATAATCATTTTCTTCTACAGATTTAAAGTCATCTTCTGATATTTCACTGGACTCAAATAATTTTTCTTCTTCCTGTATAACGTCTTCTTGTAAATCTTTACGCAACCCTTCTAACTCTTCCTTAACTTTCTTTTTCTTCTCCGTACTTTTAATTGCTTTGTCTGTTTTAATAACTTTGTCCATTAATTTATCCTTAAACCCTGTAGCAATGATAGTTACCTTTATTTGATCCTTCATATTCTCATCAATTACAGCTCCAAATATTATATTTGCATTTGGGCTTGCAGCACTTCTAACTATCTCTGCCGCTTCATTTACTTCAAACAGCTTTAAATCTGATCCTCCTGATATATTTAGCAAAATCCCTTTTGCTCCTTCTATTGAAGTTTCAATCAAAGGGCTGTTAATTGCAACTTGAGCAGCTTTAATAGCTCTATTTTCCCCTGTTGCAGTTCCATCCCCTAAAAGAGCATTTCCAGCATCTTTAATAATTGACTTAACATCTGCGAAATCCAGGTTTATCAAACCAGGAAGAGTAATCAAATCCGTAACTCCTCTTACTCCGGCTTTTAGAACCTGGTCAGCTAATTTAAAGGCACTCATAAGCGTAGTATTTTCATCAGCAATTTCCAGCAACTTATCATTAGGGATTACTATTAAAGTATCAACGTCGTCTCTTAACTTTTTTATTCCTTCTTCAGCCTGGTTCATCCTTTTACTACCTTCAAAAGTGAAAGGTTTTGTTACAACAGCTACAGTCAGGCATCCTTCTTCCCTGGCTATATTAGCCACAATAGGCGCTGCACCACTTCCGGTTCCTCCACCTTCCCCGCAGGTAACAAAGACCATATCAGCATCCTTAACTGCTTCCCTTATCGCATTAACGGATTTCTCAGCAGCTTCTCTACCCACTTCCGGGTTGGAACCTGCCCCGAGGCCAGAATCGCCAATTAATACTTTCCTATCTGCATTTGACATCATAAGAGCTTGAGCATCCGTGTTTAAAGCTATAAATTCACAGCCACTTATATTGTCATCCATCATTCTATTGACAGCATTACTGCCTCCTCCTCCAATACCTATTACTCTTATGACAGCATAGTAATTCTTGTCTAGCTCTATATTCACTTTTGCCCCCTAATCCTCGCTTCTTAAAACTTTTAAAATAAATTTTCTAAACTTGTCCATTAGACTTAAATCTTTTCGTTTTTTATTCCTAATATGCTCAGGACCTATAAATTTTTCCATTTGGTAAGCATATTTTAACAACCCTACTCCTGTAGAATAAATAGGATTGCCTATCACCTCAGATGGTCCTTCTGTCTCAGTAGGAACACCTGCCCTGACAGGCATGTCAAATATAGAATTTGCAAGAGATGATAGTCCATTTATCTGTGAAGCTCCTCCTGTGATGACAAGACCACAGGGAATAGAATGTAAAATTTTGTAACTTTCTATTTTTTCTTTCACCAAATTTAACATCTCTTTAACCCTTGAATTTACAATAGTATAAAGACGTATATTTAACATTGTTTTACTTCTGTCAATCTTAACCTCGCCCATATTGATTTTATTTAATGTTTCATAGAAATTATAATCCACATTTGCAAACTTTTTCTTGATCTCTTCAGCTTTTGAAAAAGGAATATTCAGCCCAATAGATATATCATTGGTTATAAGATTGCCGCCCACCGGTAAGCAGTATGTAAAAATCATTTTTTTATTTTTATAAACAGCGACATCTGTTGTCCCTCCTCCTATATCAAGCATTATTACTCCGCTTTCTTTTTCTTCCGCAGTTAAAACAGCTTCACTTGAAGCCAACGCCTCAAGCATAATATCCTCAATTTCAATATTTGCCGCCTTAACACTATTTACTACATTCTTTATAGATGGAGCCAGTCCATATATCACCAGTAATTCCACAGCTAATTTATTGGCATAAAGTCCTACCGGGTCCTCTATTTCTTTTTCTTCATCCACAACAAATTGTTTTATCAGAGTATGAATAACATCATATTGAGGAGGCATATTTACTTTGTTGGCAGTTGCGATAAGCTTATCCACATCAGATTTTCTTACCATTTTGTTCGGAGAATTTATATTTATTTCATTCCAATTACTGATAAAAGAAATATGCTTCCCTGTAATACCGATATATGCGCTATCTATAAACAAATTTGCTGATTTTTCTGCAGCTTCTACTGAATCAAGTATGGACCTGGAGGCTTCCTTTATATCAACTACTACGCCTTTCCTGATTCCTTTACAGCTTGAAATGCCAAAACCCTTTACTGATAATACATTGTCCTTCTTGACTTCTCCAATCAAGGTACCGACTTTCGTGGTACCAATATCAATAGATACAATATGTTTGTTAGCTGCAGCCAAGCTTTAAACCTCCATCCAAAAGTACATATTATTTTACAGTCGGGTTCTCAACAATTCTTAAATCTATTGTATCATACTCAAACTCTTCTATTAATAATTGATTCATTATTTGCTTTAGTATTTCACATTTTTGTACTATGTTATTGCTGCTCCCAAAAATTATTTCTTTTTCTTCGGTAGTTAAAAAAATTATATCTCCATACACATTTTTTGCTAATTTTGCTTCTTTGATGTCTTCTTTTATCTTGCTATCCAAAATTAGATATATTCTCCCACAACTTAAAGCATTTTTTTTGGCGATCTTTTCACCAGGCTCAGGATAGTAGTCCACAGCATTTCTAACTAATATTAGCCTGAAATATTTTTCTTGCTCATCCTTGCTTATTTCCTCTAAAATTACCCCTTCATCATCAGCAAGATATAATTTATTTCCATAAGCTATCCTTATGTATGGATTTCGCTCTTTCACTGTTATTTTAATTTCATCTGGAAATATCTTGCTCAATTTAACTTCGTTAATCCAGAACAGATTCTCTATTAAATTATCCTCTGCTTTCTTTACATTTACTTCAAATATGTTTGTTCCAACTGTGTCTGTCAGCTGTTCTTTAATTGCGCTATCCTGATAATGGCTATTGCCTTCGACTTCAATGCTTTTAATCTTAAAATAATTACTATTATATAGATAATTCAATCCCCATAGCATTCCTACAAAAAATATGCCAATTAAAAAAAGCCTGAAAAACCTCCAGAACCTCCTTATTGCTACTTTTCTTCTCCTGATTAGAAGCTTATTCTTTTCCCTGTATTTTTTCACCATTTTAAGGCAATGATACCTTTAAGTCTGCAAAATTTAATATTATCTCAACCAGCAAATCAAAGCTAATGCCTGCAGCTTCAGCAGCTTTTGGAACCAAACTTGTGTTAGTCATGCCGGGCATTGTATTTACTTCTAATATATAAGCAGTATTATCATTTCCCAATATTAAATCAACTCGCGATATGCCGCTGCATTGCAGGCTCTTATGACTTTTTAATGCAAGGTCGGTTACATATTTACAGATGTTTCTTTCAAGATGTGCCGGCACTATATATTCAGTCAGTCCTTTGGTATATTTAGATTTGTAATCATAAAAGCCGCTTTTTGGTTTTATTTCTATTATCGGAAGCGCCACAGGGTCTCTGCTAATTATACTTACTGCCAGCAGCTTTCCTTCAATGAATTTCTCTATGAGTATTTTACTGTCATAATTTAATGCCATTCTTATTCCATCTGCTAATTGTGCGCCATTTTCTATTATACTTATGCCAATCGTAGATCCTTCTTTATTTGGCTTTACAATTACCGGAAATGAAAACTTGCTTTTAACTTTTGATATTGTTCCACTTAAGTCAGCTCCATCGCTGGAATTGACTTCTATGTAGGCCGGGGTAGGAATATGATTATGGATAAAAACTTTCTTTGAAAATATCTTGTCCATAGCCAGTGCACTTGCTAATACTCCTGAGCCTGTATATGGAATTTTTAGCAATTCCAGCAGTCCCTGTACCGTGCCATCCTCCCCATACTTGCCATGAAGCGCAAGAAATGCTAAATCAATTGCTTCAAGTTTTTTGCAAAAATCGTCTTTTAAATCTATAAAAAAAGCCCTGTACCCTGAATTTAGCAAAGACTTGTAAATTTCCATTCCTGTTTTTAAAGAAATTTCTCTTTCAGATGAAATGCCGCCTGCTATAACCCCAACTTTCAAAAATTTTTTCTTCTCTCTAATTTTTAATTTTGAAAAATAATTTAATGTTTCTCTCATGTTAGAACCCGATAATCCTTACTTCGTACTCTAAGTTTATGTTAAATCTTTCCTTAACCTTGCTTTTTATTATTTTAGCTAAAACTATTATATCTTCAGCACAGGCTTTTTTAAAATTTTCAATGAAATTTGAATGTCTCTCAGACACTCTTGCTCCGCCATAGGCAAAACCTTTGAGGCCGCATTCCTCTATCATTTCCCCTGCGCTTTTGAGTGAACCTTCTGGATTTTTAAAAAAACAACCCGCATTTTTTGTATTTGTTGGCTGAATCATTCTTTTATTCTTAATTCTACTTCTAATTTTTTCCAATATTACTTTTTTGTCTGACCTTTCAGCTGATAAGACAACGTCCGTTAAAACTAAAAGATTTGGTATGTTAAAAAATCTGTAGCCAAACTCATTGCCTGTAATATTTATATCTTCTTCTACAGGGCTGTTATTTTTAATTAAAATACATTTAACTTTTTTTATATATTGGCAAATCCCTTGTTCCCTGCTGCCGCTATTTCCAAGTACGCTGCCGCCAAAACTACCGGGAATTCCAGCAAGAAACGAGAAATCAAATCCTAATTTTCCTGTCTTTGATACAAATTTTGAGAGACTACACGCTGCCCCTACATGCAGCTCATTACTGTCTCCAAGCCGTAAATAATTAAACTCTTCTCCTAACCTTACCAGCACCAGATTTAGATTACCATCATTAAATAATATATTTGTTCCACCACCGATTATCACAATTTTAATTTTATTTACCAGGCATATATTTATTATCTTTTTTAATTTTTCTCTGCTGCCAGCAACTGTATAGCAAAGACATCTGCCGCCTGCTGCAATCGAAGTTAATTTTGCAGTATTGTAGTTGTATTTTATATTCTTTATGCCAGCAGCACTTATTTCTTTTTGAAACTTGCTTATGTTATATTTCTCTGCTTTGTTCATTTTTTATAAATATATTTTTTAATCTAATTATATTTAAAACTGCATTCTACGTTTTTAATAATTCTTCTGTAATCCTTGTAACATCACCGGCCCCCATTACTAAAACCATATCATTTTTTCTCATATTCTGCTGCAAGTACTCACTCACATCCTGCAGCTTAGGTATGTAAACTATTTTTTTTCTGTACCCCTCTGCAATCAGGCTGTCTAAGAGTAATTTACCCGTCACTCCGGGAATTGGCTGTTCCCCTGATCCGTACACATCCGTAATTATTAAAATATCGCTTAAATCAAAACATCCGCCAAATTTGTTATGCAAATTTTTTAATCTTGTATATCTGTGAGGCTGAAAAACAGAGACCACCCTTTCCTTTTTTTCAGTAAATGCTGCCTGCAGAGTCACCTTAACTTCTGAGGGATGGTGAGCGTAATCGTCAAATATCATTGCCCCGTTTCTTTCGCCTCTTTTTTCAAATCTTCTTTTTACCCCGGTGAAAAGCCCCAAAACCCTGGCAGCTTCACTTACATCCAATCCTATGCCATAGCACACAGCAAGAGCTGCGAGACTATTTTTAACATTGTGGGTACCCGGTACATTTAATTTTACTTTTATTTTCTTAAATTTTTTATTTTCTTTTACAATCAGCGTGTAAGATGATGTAAAGTTGGAAAATTTTACATTTTCAGCACAAACATCATTTTTAGGGTCAAGTCCATATCTGAGAATTCTCACATTGGAAAGTTTTACAAAATCAGGCGGTAATTTCACTTCATCACCATTTAAAACTACTAAACCGCCTGGTTTTGTATTTTTAATAAATTCAATAAAACTCTGCTTTAGATTTTCATAACTTTTATAATAATCAAGGTGATCTTCCTCTATATTATTTACAACACTTACAAAAGGTTTGTACTGCAAAAAAGAACCGTCGCTTTCACAGGCTTCGGCAATAACATAGTCTCCCTTTCCAAATCTTGCATTTGACCCAAGCTCGTTTAATTCTCCGCCAATTATTATTGTAGGATCCAAATTCAAGCCCCTCATTATCAGTGAGATCATTGACGTGGTTGTGGTTTTGCCATGAGTTCCTGCTACAGCTATCCCGATCTTGCTGCTTAAGAGCCAGGCCAATATATCAGAACGGCTATAAATAGCTATGTTTTTTTCTTTAGAAGCTACGATCTCTACATTATCCTGCGGTATTGCAGTAGAATAAACAACTGCATCAGCATCTTTTACGTTTTCCCTGCTGTGCCCTATATAAACTTTAATATTTTCATTTTTTAAAACATTGGTGTATCGGGACTCCTTAATGTCTGACCCGGATACTTCAAAGCCAAGCCCTTTTAATACTACAGCAATTGCGCTCATCCCTGCCCCGCCAATTCCAACCAGAAAATATTTTTTATGTTTTTTTAAATCATTGCACCAATTTTTCAATTTTCATCTCCTGCCAGTATGCGACTTATAATTTTTGCGCTATCAGTTTTTTTAACCCTAATTTCCATTTCTTTCATTTCTTTATGCTTTTTTCTATTATCTTTTATTAATTCCGTTATCTTATCTGTTAAAATATTTGCATTTAGATCTTCATCCAAAATTAGAAAAGCTTTACCAGAATCAGCTAAAAAATTAGCATTGTAATACTGATGATTGTTAACTGCCCCCGGATAAGGAATAAGTATCGCAGGAATGTTGCTAACAATCAACTCTGCAACTGTATTTGCTCCAGCCCTTGATATAACAATATCAGCAATTCTATATATTTCATCCATTTCGTCAATATATGGGAAAACTCTAAAAATTAACCCGTCCTTTTTCACATCCCCAGTAGTATAACTCATTTTGCTTTTTAATTTATTATAAAAGCGGCTACCGCATATAAGCAAAACCTGAATTTCTTTATTTTCCCTAAAATAATTACACAAATCAATAACTGCATTATTAATTTTTTCTGCCCCCAGGCTTCCGCCAAAGGCTACAATACTAAACCTTTCCTCACTCAATCCAAATTTTTTGTAATCAGGTTTTTTGGCTTTTAGATTTCTAATTACTTCCCTGACAGGATCTCCGGTAAAAATTATTTTACCTTTTTTCAAATTAAAGAATTTTTCAGTTTCCTCAAAACTTGTAAAGATATACTTGGCAAACCTGGAGAAAAATTTATTTAATCTTCCGGGTATATAATTCTGCTCATGTATGGCATAGTCCCTCCTGAGCAGGATAGCTGCCGCCAGCACAGGTCCGCAAACATATCCGCCCATTCCAAGAATTATATCAGGTTTAAATCTTACAATTATCCCGGTCGACTTAATAAATCCCTGGACAAGTAGAAATAAAAATTTTAAAAGATGCAAAATTTTTTTAAAAAACCCATACTTAAGATTAAGCCCGCATGCCTTAACTGCCTTAAAATCTATCCCCATTCCAGTAATATACCTGCCTTCCATCCCCCTGCTCGTTCCAACAAATAACAGCCTGGAATCAGGATAATAATTTTTAATATATTCCATAATAGCTGTGGCAGGATAAACATGGCCTGCTGTTCCACCGCCGCATATCAAAATTTTTCTTTCCATAATTTACACTAACAACCTATCTCTTATTATTACCATCAACTTCTTCCATGGCTGCAGACTCGTATCTTGAAATGTTTAAAATTATTCCAACACTTATCATGCTGACAAGCAATGATGAACCCCCAAAACTTATGAAAGGCAGGGTAAGTCCTGTGACCGGAACCAGGCCAACAACCACAGAGATATTCATCATAGCCTGTATTGTAATCAAACTTGTAAGCCCTGCAGCTAAAACTCTTCCAAAAAAATCTTTTGCCTTAAGGCATACTCTTATACCAAAAAAAGTAAAAAGCAAAAACAAAACTACTGTTAATACAGTACCGACTAGTCCAAATTCTTCTCCAAGAATAGCAAAAATAAAATCGGTATGCGCTTCAGGGAGATAAAAATATTTTTGTATGCTATTTCCCAAACCCACTCCTGTTATATTACCAGAACCCAGCGCTATCAAAGATTGAGTTACCTGAAAATTAGCCTGGCTATACTCTCCTGATTTATCAATAAAAGCAAAAAGCCTTTCCCTTCTATACTCCGCCATAAATAAATATCCTGCTGCTGTAACAAACCACATAAATCCAAGGCCAGCTATGTGCTTAAACTTTACGCCTCCTGCAAATAAAATTATGAATACTATAGCCCAGATTATAATTACCGAACCAAAATCTGGCTCCATAAATATTAAAACAGTAATCACAAACAAGACAAGAAAAGCTGGAATTATAACATTTTTTATTTTATAGATATTTCTGTATCTTTTATTTAATACATCACATAGATACACAACCACAGCTACCTTTACAAATTCAGATGGCTGGACGCTAAAAAATAGTAGGTTCAGCCACCTTTTAGAACCACTTATCTCAATGCCAAAGCCGGGAATCAATACCAGAGCTAAAAGCCCGATTGCAGCCACAATAATAAAATTAGAAAGTTTGGAGTAACTATGATAATTAAGTTTTGAAAATATAATCAAAGCAACAAAAGCGATTACGCTCCATATTATCTGCCTTTTAATAAACCAGTACGGGTCATTAAAATAACTTTCCCCGCAAGCAGTAGAAGAACTTGAAACCATCATAATCCCGATGGCAAACAGTATAGAAGTTATGATAAATATAGAATAATATTCGATATTCACTTTTGATGCATTATACTTGCCTGCAATTATTCTATTCATATTATTAAAATTTATTCCTCATAACTAAGTGCCTGAATCTTTCTCCCCTTTCCTTATAGTTCTTAAACATATCCATACTTGCACATGAAGGGGAGAGAAGCAGTACATGCCCTGGCCTGGTAACTTTAAATCCCACTTCCACTGCTTCATCCAGAGTTTTGCATCTGTAAATTCTATAGCCACGATCAACATTTTTTAGCATATTGTGAATTTTAGTTGATGCTTCCCCTACAAGCAGCAAACTATTGACCTTCTGGTTTAAAACCGGGATTAAGCTGCTAAAATCCATTTCCTTATCCAGCCCTCCCATAATAAGGGTCACTTCCCTGTTAAAATTACTAAGAGCTTTTATAGTTGCATCTGGATTTGTAGACTTTGAGTCGTTGTAGCACCTTATCTGATTTATTGTTCCTAAATATTCCAATCTATGTTCCAAAGGTTTAAAATTCTTTAAAGTTGCCCTGATGCACTCATCATCTATATTGTATAATTTCGCAGCAGCTATGCATGCCATAATATTAGAAATATTATACTTGCCTTCAAGAAGAGTATCTTTTATGTCTATCTTTCCGCTTTTTTTGCCAGCCCTGTAAAAAATATCACTGCCCTTGCTATAAATATCTGCATCTTCACTGAAATTTAAACTGTATTTAATTAAATTTGATTTTATTTTTTTATAATAATTGTTGTCTGCTAATTTTTTATTTATATTTTCATCATCTGCATTAATAACTGTGTAATCCTCTGGACTTTGTTTCAGGGCCAATCTGAATTTTAAATCTATGTAGCTTTCCATATCCTTATGCCTGTCAATATGGTCGCTTGTTATATTTAAAATTACTGCAATAAAAGGCTTAAAATCATAGACCCTTTCAAGCTGGAAACTGCTGACTTCTATTACACGTATTTCAGATCTATTACCATTGCCACTGGTTACTGCCTTACTTCTACCATTAAAACGTATAGTATCAATAAGCGGATTTCCTATGTTCCCACAAACCTTGGCGCCTATTCCATAATTTTTTAAAATTTCTCCAATCAAAGTTACAACAGTCGTTTTCCCATTGGTCCCTGTAACTGCTATTGTATTTCTCTTCTCTGCGTCAGTCATTAATTTCCATGATAGTTCCAGCTCACTCCAGATTGGAATTTCAGCTTTTTCTGCATACTTAATTAGTGATATTTCATTTGGGACCCCTGGGCTTATTATTATCAGATCTATATCATTTAGCAATTTTTTATTTTGATTTATATCGCTGCCCAAAAATATTTTTATATTTTTTCTTTCTGCTTTTTTATACTTTTCAAAATTATCTTTAAGCTGCAAAGACGGGTTGCTATCTGCACCAGCCAGACTTCGTGACAGGCCATGCATCTTCTCTATTACTGAAATTCCGGTCCTGCCAAGTCCGACAACTAATATGTTTTTATCCTTAAAAAAATCAATGCTTTTATCCATATTTTCTAATCTATAAATTTTATATAATACATAAAAAAGCCCAATCCTGAGAACAAGGCGCAAATCAACCAAAATCTTATAATAATCTTTATTTCATGCCACCCGCAAAGTTCAAAATGGTGGTGGATCGGAGCCATTTTAAACACCCTTCTTTTAAAAATCTTAAACCATATTACCTGTATGATAACTGACAGCGCCTCCACAACAAATATCCCTCCTATAACTACAAGCAATATCTCCTGCTTCAAAATTATAGAAACGGCTGCAATTAAGCCTCCAAGGCTAAATGAGCCAGTGTCTCCCATAAAAATTTCTGCTGGAGCTGTGTTCCACCATAAAAATCCTATACATGCAGCTACTGTCCCTCCGCATATTACAGCAACATCTATGCCATAATTAATATCAAAAATAAGCCATTCTAAAAAAGAAATAAAGCAAAACACACCAAGAACAACGGAGGCGGAACCTGCTGCCAGACCATCAAGGCCATCTGTCAAATTTACAGCATTTGCTGTGCCAATTATTATTAAGGTGACGAGGACATAATACCAATTGCCAAGCTCCAGATTTATACTGGTCAAAGGTATACTTAAGCAGGTGCTGATGTTTAAAACATATTTTGAAACTATTATAAAATATAAACAGACGACTACCAAAAGTGATATCTTCATCCATCCCCTGAGGCCAAGCGATCTCTGCTTCTTCAAAGCTATATAATCATCTATAAATCCAACAAGACCGCATATCAGAAACACTGACATAACAAAAATGCCCTCTTTGCTGAAAACATTATGCCTGTAGTATTTTATAAGCGTGACTACTGCAAAAGAGACTGTGGAAGACAGTATAAACACCAGTCCGCCCATGGTAGGTGTCCCGGCTTTAACAGAATGGCTTTTGGGACCATCCATCCTTATTTTTTGGCCAATATTCCTCTTCCTCTGAATTTTTATAAAAAGAGGTGTCAGCGCCAATGATATTAATACCCCAATTATAATTGAAAGAAATATCCAGTTCATAATTTAATTTGAAAATTATTTTTATAATTATATTAAGTCAACAATATTTTCCATTTTATTGGCTCTTGACCCTTTCAACAAAACTGAATCGCCGGGTCTTAATATATCCACTAATTTTTCACTTAAGCTCTCTTTATTTTTAAAATAAAAACATAAATTCTTATTCTTATTAAAATTTTTGCTATTTATGTATCTTCTGCACGTATGCTCAGATAATTTTCCTAAAGATATCAGCACATCTATTTTTTTTTCTATTAAATATTCTCCAATCTCCTGATGGAGTTCAGAAGACTTTTTACCT
Source organism: uncultured Actinomycetota bacterium (assembly GCA_964392345.1). GTDB lineage: Bacteria > Actinomycetota > Humimicrobiia > Humimicrobiales > Humimicrobiaceae > JAUVXY01. Next base: position 18,827 of record CAYMPQ010000006.1, on the reverse strand, counting down.
AATTCTAACATATCTCCCAAAATAGCCACGCTTCTGCTGTTATTTTTAGAAGAAACCAAACATAAGGTGTCTATAGCTTTTCTAACAGATAATGGATTTGCATTATAGCAATCATTTATGATTATTTTATCACCCTTTTTTATCAATTCCATCCTGCAGGATTCCACTGCTGCAGTTTCAATGCCTTCCTTTATGACTTCTGCTGCCACATTTAAATACAGGCTCACTGCTGCTGCTGCGCAGGCATTGTAAATATTGTGATAACCGGGAATATTTAGAGATATTTCTGTAATTCTTTCTTTTTTTCGGTATATGTCAAAAGTAAATCTTCCCAAATCATCTGCATCTTTTTCTACAAAATTAAAATCAAGGTTTTTATCCCTGCCGAACCCTACAACTTTGCAGCTTATACGTTTTTTTATAAAACTGCTTAAGCTGTCATCAGCATTTATAAACAAGACTCCGCCCTTGGAACCAAGTATCTCACTGATTTCCGCTTTTGCAGCTGCTATTTCATTTAAACTTTTAAAAAACTCAAGATGTGATTTCCCAACAGCTGTTATGATGCCTATATCCACATCGCACATATCAGACAGCATCTTTACCTGACCCTTTGCCCTCATCCCAAATTCTGCAATAAAAAAATCTGTGTCTCTGCCAATTTCTAAGACTGATTTAGCAACTCCAATTTCAGTATTGAAATTTTTAGGGGTAAATTTTGTATTATATGTTTTGCTCAGTATATTTGCCAGCAAATCTTTTGTGGTAGTTTTTCCAACACTGCCGGTAATGCCAATCACAGTAGGTTTAAACTTTCTAATGTACCAATAGGAAACAAGCTCTAAAAACTTAAGATTGTTTTCTGATTGAAAAATTACAAGTTTTTTAAAGGCATCTGGATCTATGGCATCGCACCAGTACTTAAATTTATTTTTATGCTTTGACTCATATACAAAACCGGAAGCGCCCTTTTTAAGAGCGGCAGGTATAAAACTATGCCCATCATAATTTTCTCCACATAAGGGTAAAAAAAACTCTCCACTCTTGATAGTCCTTGAATCTGTGGAGATAGAACCAATATGATGGTTTACATTTCCTGACACAAGGTTAGACTTTGTCCAGGATAGTATTTCTTTAATTTTTATTTTTTCTCTCATCTTTTTTTATAAATCCAGTCTTTTACCACTTCTTGGTCACTAAACGGTATGCGGAAATCCTTAAATTCCTGATAATTTTCATGGCCCTTTCCCGCAATTAAAACTATGCCGTTACCACCAACCATGTTTAAAGCAGTAATTATTGCTTTTTTCCTGTCAATTTCCTTAATATAATTTTTATTGCCAGCTTTAGCCAGGCCTCTTTCAACCATATTTATTATAGCCTCGGGACTCTCGCTTCGCGGATTATCAGAAGTAATTATACTAAAATCAGCATATCTTCCCGAAATACATCCCATGATTTCTCTTTTTTTCTTATCCCTGTCTCCTCCACAGCCAAAAACAGCTATGATCCTGCCCCCGGACTTAAGTATCTGCTTTAAAGTTTTTAAAACATTTTCCAGACCATCAGGAGTGTGAGCATAGTCAATTATTGTTATTGAATTTTTATTTAAAACTATCTTTTCAAATCTACCCTTGACACCTTTCATGGATTTTATTCCGCTTTGTATATGTTTTACTTCTATACCCATCTCTAAACATACCCCGATTGCAGCTAAAATATTATAAACATTAAAATAACCGCACAGTGGAGAGGTAATTTTAAATTGTTTTTGGCTGCCATTTATATGGACATCCATTTCTATGCCATAAATAGAATTTTTTATATTGCCTGCCCTTATATCTGCAGTACTATTCAATGAATATGTGACAGTTTTTAAATCTGTGGCTTTAGCTATTTTTAAGCCATAGCTGTCATCAATATTTACCACGGCACTCTTGCCGCCATACATATCTCTGTATTTTTTTAAAAATATCCTTTTCTTTACATTAAAATAATTGTTTAAATTTTTGTGATAATCTAAATGATCCTGAGACAGATTTGTAAACACAAGATGGTCAAACATAAGATAATCTATCCTGTGCAAGTCTACAGAATGAGAAGATATTTCCATACATACAGCATCAATATTTTTTTCTTTGCTTTTTAAAAAAAATCTGTTCAAATCAAGGCATTCGGGAGTTGTTCTGTCAAATGTTGTAATTTCATTCATTATTGACGATTCAACGGTTGTAATCAATGAAGTCCTGACCCCGGCATTTTTTAAAATAGAACTAATTAAAAAACAAGTAGTAGTTTTCCCATTAGTTCCTGTGATTCCAATTAATTTAAAAAATTTGCTTGGATTTCCAAAAAAGTTTCTGCACAAAATTGGCAGCGATTTCCTGCAATCATCGACTATAATCTGGGTGACAGCTGAAGGTAATTTAACTTTTTTTTGAACCATTACTGCAACTGCGCCCATCTCTACAGCTTCCTGTACAAAATTATGTCCATCTTCCTTAAAACCAACAACAGCTGTAAACATGCTGCCAGATATTGCGCTCTTTGAGTTTATGGAAATATCTTCTACATTTAAATCTAATGACCCATAAATATTTTTAAACTTTATGTCTTTTAATAATTCTGCCAGTCTCATTTTATAGCACCTCAAACCTCTAAATTAATCTAATGCTCATTTGTATACCTAATAATAATTTTCTTTCTGTTAAAAATCAAAACTATATAGCTGTGCTTATATAAGATTACTCGCAAACTCCTAATTTTCTTAAAGAAAACTCCATAATATCCTTAAAAGCAGGCGCAGCAACTGTTCCTCCCCAAATCTCATCCGCGCCGCCATGTGGCTCGTCCACCACTACGATTATTGCAACCTTGGGATCATCAAAAGGAGCAAATCCTATAAAAGAAGTTATAACTCTCCCCTCATCATAACCTCTTCCGCTCTTATTTGCCTTTTCTGCTGTTCCTGTTTTGCCACAAACGCTTATCCCTTCTATTTGGGCTCTCGTGCCTGTCCCACTTTCTACAACAGCCCGCATCATATCTTTTACCGTTTCAGCAGTTATTTTACTGATAATCCTATTTTTTTCCTTAAGCTGCTGGAATTCTATTTTGCTGTTCTGTAATTCTATTTCACTTACAATATATGGAGTTACCAGATATCCTCCATTTGCAACACAGCAAACTGCTCTTATAAGCTGGAGAGGAGTAACGGATATATTTTGCCCGATAGCTAGTGCTCCTATAGTTGATGCTGGCCATGTTTTATAATCATAAAATAGCCCTTTTTCTTCACCGGGCAAATCTATTCCCGTAACCTCGCCAAATCCAAAATTTTTAATGCCTTCCCAAAATATTTTTTCCCCCATGCTCAAAGCAACAGTAACAGCCCCCACATTGCTTGAGTGCTGGATAATTTCCTTGACAGAGTAATTAATATTGTAGGTCCTGAATATTTCTTTTATTACCCTGTCGCCAACCTTTATACTTGGATGCAGGCTAAACATTTGCTCGCATCCTACACAATTATTGTCCAGCGCTGAAGCAACATTTACTATTTTAAACGTAGAGCCCGGTTCATATGTAAAAGATATCCCAAAATTTTTATACAACTCTGGATCGTAGTTCTGGTAATCATTTAAATCAAAGCCCGGATAGCTTGCAATTGCATAAATTTCTCCATTGTCCGGGTTCATGACTATAGCTATCGCTCTTGTGGCATTATAATCTATAACTACTTTTTTTAATCGTTGTTCAGTAATAAATTGAATCTGGGAATCTATTGTTAGGGTAATATCAGATCCATTTATTGGCTGGATATAACTATTCTCCCCACCCGAAATTATTTTCCCAAACACATCCTTCTCAAAAATCTGCCTTCCATCTACACCCCTGAGATACTTTTCGTATTCCAATTCTATTCCCGAAAGACCGCTATTATCCAACCCGGTAAAACCAATTATAGATGCTGCAAGCTCCCCTTGCGGATAATACCTCTTCGTTTCATCCTGAACATAAACTCCGGGAAGGTTAAGCGTATTTATAAGTTCAGCTGTTTCTGCATCTACTTGCCTTTTTATATACACAAAGCCTAATTCCTTTTTCTCTAATTTCTCCCTTATGTACTCTTCATCCAAATCCAGCACTTCGGCAAGTGCTTTTGATTCATAATCAATATCTATAATCATCTTTGGATTTGCATACACAGTTTTTTCAATTAAGCTTACAGCAAGTTCAGTTCCATTTCTATCTATCAGTTTGCCTCTTTTTGAACTTATTATATTTTCATTCTTGTGCTGATAATCAGCATAGCTTTTATATTTTATGGCATATACGTACTGGATGGATACAATTTTATATATTATTATTGAAAAACCTATTAAAAATAAAATAAACAGGAAATATATTCTTTTCCTGTTTACTTTACTATTGTTATTCCTAATCATTGTTTTGTATGTTTTCACACAATATTAAGGAATAAAAAATGTTAGTATGCCTTCTGATACTACCATTACAATATCCTGTACATGATAAATTGTTCCTAAAAAACTATCATAACTGTCCATTATTGAAGATTGGCTCCCAACAATGTAATCATAAATTTTTTCATTATTATCCAATCCGCTATCAGATATCTTTACAGCTTTTAGCTTCCCTGACATTTGCATACCCAGATCACTTTCAGCAATTGTTTTTATTCTTGCCGGAGATCTAAGCTCTGAAATTTTTAGAAGCAACCTGTCCGCTCTTTCATTTTCCAAAGATATCATACCGGTAGTTTCATATATTTTATTCTGATAATTTATACTCTGCACTTTTAAAACAACACTGGAAAGAACACTTAAACATAAAAAAAGAATAACTACAAGAAAGACAGGGAAAACTGCAGATTTAGAATATACTACATTATTCTTCCCATCATCTTTGTGCTCCCGCCCTACAAGATAAAGAGGGGGATATGTTTTTCTTTTATAAATATCTTTCTTTTTTACTGCTATAGTACTCATTTTAATTTCTCTAAAACTCTAAGTTTTGCACTTTTAGCACGCGGGTTTTCATTAATTTCTGATGGAAGCGGCCTGACAACTTTTTTAGTAATAATCTCTGCCTGCTTGCTTGCCCCGCATTTACAAACCGGAAATTCAGGAGGGCATATACATCTTCCAGAAAAACCTGTAAATTTTTCTTTTACTATTCTATCTTCAAGCGAGTGATAAGATATTATTACCATCCTTCCTCCACCCTCAAGCAATTCAAATCCGCGATCTAATGCTTTGTTTAAATTTTCTAATTCTTTATTCACTTCAATCCTTAATGCCTGGAATATTCTTTTAGCAGGATGCCCTTTCCTGCGGTTTTTATAATGAGAAGGTATGGACCTCCTTATTATATCTACAAGTTCCCCGGTATATTTTATTTTCTTCGTATTCCTGTAACTTATTATATTCTTTGCTATTTTTGGCGCCCATCTCTCCTCGCCATATTTATAGAAAATTTCTTTCAATTTATCTTCAGTATATTCATTTAACACATTGTACGCACTTAAAGTACTGCCGTCGTTAAATCTCATATCCAATTTTTCATCCCTTACATAACTAAACCCTCTTCCAGATTTTTCAATCTGGTTTGAAGAAATTCCTAAATCAAGGAAAAACCCATTTATCTTTTTTATTTTTAACTTTTCTAAAATGCTTCCTATGTTCGCAAAATTATCTTTAACTAAAATCACATTGCCGGTAAAATTCTTCAATTTCTGGGCGGCGGTGCTTATGGCCTGGCTATCAAGATCAACTCCAATTATTTTGCCTGTGGGGGCAATGGCTTTAATTATTTCTACGGTATGGCCAGCACCGCCAAGTGTTCCATCAAAAATTACATCACCATCTTTTAAATTTAAATAATATAAAACCTCCTTTAAAAGAACAGGTTTATGAAAATTTTCAAAATTCATTTTATAGTTCTTTTAAAATTCTAATTTTTCAAACGTATCATCATCTTCTGTAAATTCTAAATCTGCTTGCTTGTAGTAATCGTCCCATTTTTCTTTAGCCCATATTTCTGCCCTGTCAGAAACACCTACCAGCACAATATCTTTTCTAAGCCCGGCATATTCTATTAAATTTTGAGGTACTTTAGCCCTTCCCTGCTGATCCATGCTCTCTTCGCTTGCAGAAGAAAAAAACCATCTAGAAAATTTTCGGGTATTTTTTTTAGTTACGGGAGTTGCCAATATCTTATCCTGCAGTCTTTTCCAGCCATCTTTCGAAAACAAAAAAAGGCACCTCTCATCAAATCCCTTTGATACTATGATGCCTCCAATAAGATCTTCCCTAAATTTAGATGGGATAAATATTCTTCCTTTATTATCAATAACTCTATGATACTCTCCTAAAAACATTTTTACTTAATACCACCTTTGTTAATTTATAGGAGATTTGCAACCACTTCCCTCCACTTCTCCCCACATTACACCATAAAGATAGCACTGCCATACCCGTTTGTCAACCTTTTATTTAAAAATATTATAGAAGTAAGCAGAGTTAATTAGTTTGTTGTTTACTCAAAAGTATTATACAACTATATACAGTAGTTTTAACCAGTATTTACCAAACAATAGCACTATTTGTAGTAATGCTGTTTAGTGATTGACCAATGCAGTAAATGATATGATTATTACAAATAATTAGGCTGTCGTGCAGTTTTTACCATTTTAGCAGCTGTATTCTATCCCAGCTCTTTAGCTATAAGTTTACCGTCTTCAGATCTTGTAAGTTCTTCTATCTTTTTTTCAGCCTCTTTTAATTTTTTCAAACAATTGGAAGATAGTTTGACTCCCTGCTCAAATTTTTCCATAGAAGATTCCAGCGATATATTTTCATCCTCTAATTCTTTTACTATTTCTTCCAATTTTGACAAGGCTTCCTCAAAGCTCATATTATCAATTTTTGTTTCCATTCTCCAAACCTATTCCTTTATATAATTTACTTATTATTTTAGACAGCAATACTCCATTTTTCAACCTAACCGTTATATTTTGCCCTATTTTTACATCATCTATATTTTTAATTACCCCGCCTTTATCTGTTTCATATACGATAGCATAACCCTTGCCAAGTATGTAAGCAGGACTTCTTTCCTGTAAATTCTTCAACATTAATTTTAATTTACTTTCCCTTAAAGCAAGGCTATTTTTAAAAACAGATGATATTCTTAAAAAAACATTTCTAATTGTTATCTTATGCGCTGACAAACTTCTCAGGATATCTTTCTTATTTATATGCTGTTTGTATTCTTCTAATGCTCTCTTCTTATTCCCTATGATTGTTCTAACGCTATCCCCAATTTTTATTCGTGCTTCCTCAAAATCCTGCCAGAGGTCAAGCAACATAGTTTCAGGTTTTTTAAATATTTTTCTATTAATTAAATAGTTCAGCTCCTTTTTGTATAAAAAAATTTTGTTATTAGTTAAATCCCTTAATTTCTTATTTATTTTTTTCAAATTTTCTACAGTCTCAGCTTTATTTATTATCACAATTTCTGCAGCTACTGAAGGAGTAGCTGCTCTTCTGTCTGCAACAAAATCAGAAATAGTAAAGTCAGTTTCATGGCCCACAGCAGAGATAACAGGTATGGGGCACTTAAATATTTTATCAGCCAGCTTCTCTGTGTTAAACGCCCAGAGATCCTCCAGTGAACCGCCCCCTCTTGCGATAATGATGACATCTGCCCCATATTCACAAAGGTCGTCTATTGCTCTGCAAATTTCATCACTTGAATCCGGACCCTGAACATTTGTATTCCTGACTACCAAATTAAAATTTTCAAACCTATTTTTTAAGACAGAGATAATGTCTCTTAGAACTGCTCCTCCTGTTGATGTGGCAACTCCAATTTTTTGAGGAATAGCAGGGATGTTCTTCTTATGTATTTTGTCGAAATAACCTTTTTTTTCTAACTTTGCCTTTAGCTGCTCAAAAGCTAAGATTAATGCACCTTTTCCAATTGGCTTTGCATTTAATGCAATTAGCTGGTACTCCCCCCTCTTTTCATAAGCTGACACATAACCATTTATGATAATATGCAAGCCATCTTCTAATTTAAAAAGTAGATTCTTATTATTTTCATAAAACATTACTACCTTGATCTTGGAATGCTCGTCTTTTATATCAAAATACATATGTCTTCTGTTATGAAAATAATAATTGCTGACTTCTCCTTCCACCCATATGTTGGAATAGTTTGTCTCTAAACTTTTTCTTATATTAAGATTGATCTCGCTGACTGAGTATATTTTAGGTTTTGAAACTTCTACTTCTTCCATGTAAAAATTATTTCAGCTCCCAGCAGATAACCATTATTTCAGTTCTGTCTTCTTCCAAATTCTTAATCAATACATTCACAACCTTATCCTTTTCCTGACTATAGTAAGTAAATTTAGAAGATTTAATATTGTTACCGTCATCAGAACTCAAAAAATCATCTTCAATATCCCTATCGCTAGTTTCAAATATTATAGATCTATTCCAGATGGATTGGGCTTTCTTATTTTTATAAAAATTTTCTGTATCTTTAAAATCCTCATCAGTCTCCATTAAAATAAAAAACAAATTATCATTGTTTTTTATTTGCCTTGCCTGCTTTACTTTTGAATCAGGATAGTAAAAACTGTTAAAAGTCTTTAGAAAATTCTCATTTTTTAATAATTGCTCCAATTCATCATCAGACACTTCTGCTGATTCAGAAGTTTCCACTGCCTCACCATCTATAGCCTGATATTGCTGCGAAGAGGATCCTTTAAATAGATTCGGGAACAAACTGCAGGATAGCAGAGCACCGAGGCACACTGCCATAACAACAATGGTTAAAATCTTTTTTGCTAATTTTAATTTTAAAATCATTTGCCTATTAAAAAAATTTATATTTGACAATAATCTTAACCAAAACATACGCACAAAAAAGTAACTCCAGGCAGGCCATTGCAACACTCAGTATATTTTCAAAACCCTGGGTTTTTTCCTTTAAATACTCAAGAGGTTTTTTATAAAATATTTTAATATTTGGAATAAATTTTATAATTGAATATATTATGTACCCACCCAGTATGGAACTGCCAATAATTATAGCAAGATCACCAAAAAGATAAACGCAATAAAAAAAATAACCTAATTCCACTAAATTTAGTAAAGCTATTACTCCAATAGAAAAAATTGCAGAAAAAGATTTAAGTGGATCTTCTTCTCCTGAGCTAGCTATATATTTTTGCAATTCCTGGCCTTTCTCCAGTATTGTTTCGCCGCTTCCAGTTCTTTTAATAAGTCTCAGGCTGGATATGTGCAACAAAATCAGTATAACCGAAAGAATAAATATTAAAATCATCAATTGTTATTATAATATCATATGTATAATTTGAAAATAAATAGATTAAGATAAGTAAAAATTCTCTAAGAGAATGAGTTTGCAGTAATTTCGCATTACTTTTTATGATTTTATTTTTTCTTTACCTGCAGAAGAACTGCTTTTTTTTGTATCAACAGACTTTGACTCTACTTTCTTGCTGTCTTCCCTGGGCTTACTGTTTTTAGCGCTATGCGTATTAATTTTATTTGTACCAAGCTTGCTGTAATCTGTGGTATAAAAGCCAGATCCTTTAAATATTATTCCTACCGGTGAAAAAACCCTAAATGCCTCCACCATACAGTCTTTGCAATATACCTTATCAGTTGCATCAACTTTCTGCATTTTATCAAAAATTTTGCCACAGTTACTACATTTATAGCTGTATATAGGCATATATATATTTCCTCCTATTAACAAAGTTAAGAAGAAAATATATATCAATTATAAGTTTTAGTCAAATATAGCCTGACAGCGATATCCCGCTGGTACATAAATAATTTTTACATTAAACAAAAAATAAAATAAAATTGGACTAAACTATTAAACAGAAATTCATTAGATGCACCTAATATAATATGAGCAAAAGAAGTGTAATTATCCTAATAACCTGTACTATAATTTTAGCAGTAGCTTCTGTTGTAACTATCTATAATGAACCGGAGATAGAAAGTGCCCATATCAGCAGTGATATAAATTTAGCTCTGGATGAATCCAGGCAAAAGAGTGGCGTATCCTACTTTGACGATTCAGGATCTAATGTATATTTAATATTGGCAGTAAAAAATCTTTCAGTAGAAGATGAAATAAAAATTAACTGGAAAATACTTGAAGACAATTCGGAAAAAATTATCCAGGAAAATATTATTCAACCGGAAGAAACCGGTTCAGGCAAAATGATCGTCTCGCTCGTCAGAAAAAATAAAAAACTAATTCCATGCAGCTATACAGTGGAAGTCTTTTTAAATGACGATAAAAAAATAACCAAAAAATTCACCGTGGTAAAATAAACCGAGTAGCAGATATGGAACAACTTGTACATGTTTTGGCACAATATTGTAATTTTATTTGCAGGTCAGCTTAACTTTAGCAGGCCTTACATTCTAACCTTACTGAATTCCTTTTTTACTCCTTGAAAAACCAACTCTAAAATTTTGTTGATAGTATTGTCAAGGTCGTAATTATTTATAACCTTGATACCATTTTCTTTTGCTAATTTTTTAATGTAGTTCTGTATCTTCCGAATCTCATCCAGATGCTTTATGTATCTTTGCACAGGTCTCGATCCCTGTGTTTCAAATGTCCTTTTGGAAAAATGCTCTCTGTGGGTCTCTTTGTCTGGTACTGATATAATAAAATTTTGTATCAGAGCATCAGGCAAGTATTTATTTATGTTTAAATACCCCGGCACTATATGGGCTCCTTCTATAATTATATCTGTTTTTTCTTCTATGCTTCTCCTTATAATAGCTTCTACTCCTACTATCACTGCCATCACTTGCTCCCTGAACCCCAACAGCACCGGATTTACTCCGGAAGGGGGCAGGACCAGATTCTTATAAGCATTGTAAGACGATCCTCTCAATGGTCTTATTAGCTTATCTGAAACAGAGGCTCTCATAACTTCTCTTATGGCATCTGTTGAAACTATCCTGGTTATGTTTAACCTGTTTGACAGAATAGTAGCAATGGTTGACTTACCAACACCTGTGGCTCCACCTATAAGCACAACGATTGGTTTGTTTAACTTGCCTACCGATTGCCACAGTAAATATTTTTCTGCATATTCAAGATTAGCTTCATCTTTTATAAACCTAAATGCACATGACCGCAATTCACCCAAAGAAATAGAATATCGCTTACTTGAAAGTAGGTACTCCTGAATATCAAGAGCAATTTTATAGGCAGTAACTATATCAAGACCTGTGACAGAGATAGAAGATGCAAGTATTCCTTTTGAAAAAGGCAGGCCAACTTTTTTATCCGAGATAACTATTACTTTTGGTCCAGTTCCACTATCTGATTTCATATTGTTTATACTCTTTGTATTTTATATAATTTTTTTATTTCTTATACTTTTGAAAGTTTTATCTTATTATAAATACTGCCCAGCTCATCTTTTAGCTTTTTTGCACTTCCATTTAAAACCACAGGTACATTATTGAGATAAACTATGGCCTTTTTATTTTTAAAAGCAAAATCAGTTACAACATCTACAGAAGCTGCCTTAAGCTCAGTTAAAATAGTATCGTAATTGCAAAACCTCTTCAAATCTTTCCTTAGCTCTTTTCTATTTGAAAGATTAAATGTCATATTACTTACCTGGCAATTATATTTTTCTTCCAGATAATTTTTAATCTTAGGCCCTGCTTCTTCTTTTGCAGTCATTACTACAAGTACTTTTTTCCCGCTTATGCTTGAAAGAGGATTGGGACGAAAAACAGTTTTTATTATTTTTGCATGAGGATTGATCTTAGCAATTTCATTTTTCAAAAAATCAATCTTTTTCTTATCTGCCAAGGGTTCCTCACACATAGTAATAATAATAAGATCTGATATCATCAACCTGTATATACCTAAGTATCCCACTATGCTTTCCCAGCTTTGATAAGCTCCAATTATACATATATTTGCATCTGTCTTCACATCAGGCAGCGAGGCCCCACTACCCTCTATTACTATCAAGTCAGGATTTAGATTCTCGGCTACGGCCACTCCTTCTTTAACATTAGACAAAAAAACCTCGCCGCCAAATCCTCCGCCGCATCTCCTGCATCCTACTGTGGTAAGTTTGCTGACCAATGCATCTTCTATATAATCCGAACTTGCATGCATTCCATTTTTACTAAGTTTTAAAAGATACTCCGGCGTGATATTTACTGCACCGCCTTTTAAAATTTGGGGCTGCCGTGGTCCTCCCCTGCCCATCGTAACGACACAAATATTTTTGTTTCTGTCCGCAAATATTTTTGACAGGTAAGCGCTGATAGCAGTCTTGCCTATTCTTTTACCGGTTCCAATAATTGATATTGTTGGAATGCTGCAGGCAATATCTTTTTTCTCATATTCAAATAAAAAATCAGGCCCCATGTAGCTGCAGCTTTTGACAAAACAAAAAGAAGCTACTTTCATCCTTATGGTGTAGTTAACAATTGGCTCATCGCTTAAGTCATAAACAATATCAGGCTTAAAAAAATTAAGTGCCTCTATAAAATCAGTATCTATATCTTCAACTATGCATATCTTTTCACCAAAATAATTCTCCAGATCATCAACCACTAATTTTTCGGTACCACCCATAAAAATTAGCCCTGCAAATTTTCCTGCATAATATTTTTTAAGCTTCTCTAAAGAATCGTAAGTAACCTGCGGGTGATGCTCACCATCTATTAAAGCTACGAGTCTCTTATTTTTATTCTTTTTTCTCTTTAATAAATCTATCATTTAACTTTTTCTTTACTTTTTTTCTTTTAATCCCCTCTAATCTTTCGATTTTACCAAAGGGGTACCTCCTGTAAACATCAACCCTGTCATCAGTTATATTTATAATATTATAGTTTGGCTCTATTCTTCCCCTAAGTCTAAGGCATGAAACAGTACCTGCGGTTAACATTAACAAATCCTCTACTCTCCATATATACGGAACATGCTTGTGTCCGCACAATACCAAATCTACTCCTGCTTCAACCAGTACTTCTAAAACATCCCCTGCGTCATTGACAATGTTCCTTTCCCTGCCTGTACTTGGAACAGGGACCAGGTGATGATGCATTGTAAATATTTTAAAATCACTTTTTTTACATTTTTCAAATTCGCTTTTAATCCATTTATAGTACTCTCTTCCAATCTGTCCATTGTCAAGATCCGGTTCACTGGAATCGGCAGACACTATGGTTAAATTATCGTTTTTAAAAGTTGTAAATCTGTCTCCAAAAATATCTTCGAAGTGAAGATACCCCACATTTCTGGAATCATGGTTGCCAGGCTGCACTATTAAATTTTTACACTTAATAGGAGCAATATAGTTTTTTACAGTATCATACTCTCTTCTAAACCCATTGGCTGTAAGGTCCCCGGTTATAATTACAATGTCAGGATCAAGATCATTTATTTCATCAATGCTTCTTGTAAGAAGACTTGGCACAAAATACTGCTCTCCCACATGAATGTCTGAGATTTGAACTATTGTTGTCCCTCTTTTATTTACTGCCATTATTTTTCCTTCCAAATTTATTGTTGCCTTGCAAATAAAAATGATGCTTACAATATATCAAGGAAAATTATAACATTATTATCACTTCAGATATATTTAATTTTACATAAAAGAAAAATAAGGCACAACAAAAAAATATTTCATTGTGCCTTATTTCCTAATAAATACATGCAGCATATTTTATCTAATTGCTATATATAACGATTTTCCTTTTTGCTCCTCGCATTTTTATACATATGCTTTTTCATTTTCTTTATCAAAAATATGCAGTTTTTCTAAATTCACAAAAAGTGTTATGGGCTTATCATTTTTGGCTTCAGTTTTTGGATTAACCCTTGCAGTCATAAGAACGCCTTTTATATCTATATATACATAAACTTCTGCGCCCATGGGCTCTGTTACTTCAACCATTGCATTTATTGTGTTTCCTTCTCCGGCAGAAGGTACAAATGCGCTGTCCTCCAAATCTTCAGGCCTGATCCCTAAAACTATATCTTTCCCTACTAAATTATTTTCCTTGATTACTTTCATGGTATGGTCAGGTATATCAAGAGTAAAATTCCCATTTTTTAATTTTAAGTCACTTGTTACTTTTACATCAATAAAGTTCATTGCCGGGCTCCCGATAAACCCTGCTACAAACATATTGTTCGGGCGATCATACACTTCCTGGGGAACGCCAACTTGATGAACCAGCCCATCCTTCATAATAATAATCTTATCTGCCATGGTCATAGCTTCCGTCTGATCGTGGGTAACATAAACTATTGTTGCCTGAAGCCTGTTATGAAGCTTTGCAATTTCAGTTCTCATCTGAACTCTAAGCTTTGCATCAAGGTTGGACAGCGGCTCATCCATCAAAAACACCTTGGGATCCCTGACTATAGCCCTGCCAAGAGCTACCCTCTGCCTCTGTCCTCCTGACAGCTGCTTGGGCTTTCGCTTGAGGAGTTCACCTATTTTTAATATCTCTGCTGCTCCATTAACCCTTCTTATAATTTCCTGCTTTGGGGTTCTTCTAAGCTTTAAACCAAACGCCATATTGTCATAGACGCTCATATGCGGATAGAGTGCATAATTCTGGAATACCATAGCAATATCCCTATCCTTTGGAGGAACGTCGTTGACTAACCTGTCTCCGATATAGATCTCCCCTCCGGTAACCTCCTCCAGCCCCGCAATCATGCGCAGGGTCGTAGTTTTTCCGCAGCCGGAAGGGCCTACCAGTACTACAAACTCTTTGTCTTCAGCAGTCGCATTCATCTCGTTAACAGCTATTACTTCTTCAAATTTTTTTGTCAGGTTTTTTAGCTCAACTTTTGCCATGTTAGTTTCTCCTTTTTCTTTTAATAAATTTTAGTAAGTCTAAAGTGTACACCATTTAATTATTTTTTTCTATATTCATTTTTTTCTATATTCTGAGATATAATTCATGCCGTACGGATCTTTTCCTGCAAGAAAATCAGCTGCTCTCATTGACCTTTTAAGGCCTTTTATCAATGGATCTGTAATAGGGGCGCACAATCCGTTCATTATGCTCATTGTTATAAAATGAATATTTAAAAGATCCCTGTTTGGCATTCCAAAGCTAATATTAGAAGCGCCAAAAGTTGTGGAAACACCAAACTCATCTGTAACTCTTCTCATTGTTTCAAGTGTAATTTTGCATGCACTGGAATTTGTAGCATTGGCCATCGCCAGACAATCAAATACCAGATCTTCCCTTTTAATTCCAAGTGATTCCGCCCTTTTTAATATTTTTTCAGCAATTTCTACTCTTTTCTCAACATTATCCGGTATTCCGTCTTCATCCATTGTAAGACAAATTACAGCACTGCCGCTTTCCTTAACCATCGGCAGTACTTCCTCCAAAGATCTTCCTTCACCGTTAACAGAATTAATAAGAGCCTTGTATGGATAAACTTCCAGGGCAGCTTTTATAGCTTTTGGATTTGCAGAATCCAAACAAATTGGTTTGTCCGTAACTTCCATAACCTTTTTTACAGCTTTTGGGAGCATATCCACTTCATCCACGCCAACTGCGCCGACATTTACATCAATTATATCTCCGCCGGCTTCTGCTTGTTCTTTTGCATCTTTTCCTACCATGTCAAGCTTGCCCTGCTGCAACTCATCTGCTAAAGATTTTCTTCCAGTTGGATTTATTCTCTCTGCAATTATTACTGTTGGAAGCTGCAGACCAAACCTTACTTCACAATTTTTCCCTGTTACTATTGTTTCCATTTTCAAGCCCTTTCCTTGTCTGTTGTAATTATTATTGATTATATTCTGACTTATATATTTTAATAAACTCACTTAAGAATTTATCATTAACCTCAGGTTTAGATACCGTAACTCTTATGTACCCCGGTATCCCTAAATTCTCACCCGGTCTTACAATAAAACCGCTCTCTAAAAGCCTGGTAATTACATCCCTGTTTTTGCTTCCTGCCTTGACCAGTATAAAATTAGAATATGATTTAATAAAATCAATTCCATTTTTTTTAAAAGCACTGTAAAATTTTTCTTTTTCCACCTGTATTTTGTCTCTTACCTCACAGGCAAACAATTCATTTTCAAGAGCAGCAACCGCAGCTTTCTGTGCAATAAAATTTACATTAAACGGCAGCCTGATTTTATTTAAGCCGGAAATAATTTCAGCGCTGGATATCCCATACCCTATTCTAAGCCCTGCCAGCCCATAAATTTTTGAAAATGTCCTGAGTATCATTAAATTGCTGCACTCATTTAGGTAGCTTACGGTATCTATTTTTTCTTCTTCCGGCAGATATTCGTAATAAGCCTCGTCTGTGACTATTAAAACATCTTTTGGCATATTCCTGATAACATACTCAAACTCATTTTTTGTAATCCTGGTTCCTGTAGGATTGTGGGGATTTGTCAAAAAAATTATTCTGGTTTTACCATCTGCAGAATCAACCATTGATTTGACATCCTGCCTGAATTTTTCAAGCGGAACTTTAATCACTTCCCCTCCGCACTTTAAAGCAGCTTTTTCGTAAATCAAAAAAGTAGGGTCAGAGATTACCACATTTTCACCAGAACCAACAAAGCCGCTGCAGACCAATTCAATAATCTGGTCTGTGCCATTTCCTATTATTATATTATCCGCCGGCACATTATACTTTGAACCAAGCTTTTGTTTTATTTCCCTGCAATCACTGTCAGGGTAATAATTAATACGGCAGGCATTCCTGCAAATACTGTCTATGACCTCGGGAGAAGTTCCAAATAAATTTTCATTGGATGCAAGTTTATACACCACCTCTAAATTATATTTTTCCTTTATTTCCTCCAAAGTTTTGCCGGGAATATATTCTGGCAAATTATAAATCCATGATTTAAACTTCATTTTTATCACTTTCTTTTATTCATGCAAGTACGACTATTTTTTAAACCTTGCCTTAACAGAGTTCTTGTGAGCAATTAAGTTTTCAAAACTTGATAAAATTTCTACATACTCCGATTCATCCTTCAACATTTCGCGGTCATAAGAAATTATGCTGCTTCTTTTACAGAAATCATATATCCCGAGAGGAGACGAAAACCTTGCGCAGCCGCCTGTTGGAATAACATGATTGGTTCCGCCTATATAATCACCAACTGCAACAGGCGTGTAATCGCCAACAAATATTGCACCTGCATTTTTAATGTCTTTTAACACATTATCTGCATCTTCCATCATTATTTCCAGATGTTCGGGTGCTGCCACATTGCATATTTTAATTATAAGATTTTTATCTTTACTGTAAACAATCTTACAATTTTTCACCAGGGATTTTAAAATTACCTTAACGTTCCCACTGCTGCCACAAACGCTTGCAAGGTTGTCAACTTGTTTGTAAATTTCATCAATAACTTTTTTTGCAATATCTTCGCTTGTGGACAATAAAATGCTTTTTGCGTCCGGATCATGCTCTGATTGCGAGATTAAATCTGCAGCTATAAAATCGGGCTTTGCACTGCAGTCTGCTAAAATCATCACTTCGCTTGGTCCGGCCAGGCTATCAATACCAACAGTGCCAAACACTGCCTTTTTGGCAGCAGCAACATATATATTGCCCGGTCCAACAATTTTATCTACCTTTTTTATACTATCAGTGCCGTATGCCATAACTGCTATTGCCTGTGCACCGCCTATTCTGTAAACTTCGCTTACGCCAAGCTTGCTGCACAAATACAGCAAAACCTCATGTACATTTCCATCCTTTCCCGGAGGTGTGCATATGGCAATTTCTTTTACTCCTGCTACTGCAGCCGGTATGATTGTCATTAGAACTGAAGAAGGATAGATGTATCTTCCACCGGGGATGTATGCCCCTATTCTTTCTACGGGCGTTAATATTTGGCCTATCTTCTTACCCCTTGCAGGCTCTTCCAGCCATGATCCAGCCTCTCTTTTTAACTGCATGCTGTGATATAACCTTATATTCCTGCAGCTTACATCAAGTGCCTCAACAAGCCTGGGATAAGTTTTTACAACCAGCTCACATGATCTTTTAATTTCTTCATCTTTTACTTTAAGCTCATCTACTTTTTTGATGTTTATCCCATCAAATTTTTTACAAAATTTGATGACAGCTTTATCTCCGCATATTTTTACTTCTTTTAGTATCTTGCTTACTGTTTTATCTACAGAGGAAGGAATTATAAAATCCCTTTTCAGCCATTTGTATGTATCGCTGATTACTTTCGGCTTTTCAATTTTTAAAAAATTATAATCCATTATTCATAAACAAAAAGCTGTTTTTAAATATTTCTATTAGAGTGTATTCTTGTTAATATATTAAAAAAAGAAAATAAATACAAGTTTTGCAATATGACGGCAGTTAATAATAAAAAAAAGCTGAAACCAGGATTTCTGCTGCACGCCTGCTGTGCAACATGTGCGCTTCATCCATACTTCTTGCTTTCAGAAAATTTTGCAGTTACTTTGTTTTTTTACAACCCGAATATTCACCCGGAGCATGAATACAAGCGCAGGCTGAAAGACATAAAAATAATTTCTGAAATATATAAAATTCCTTTAATTACAGACAGATACGAAGTAAAAAAATGGTTTAAATTAACTAAAAATTTAGAAAAAGAGCCTGAGGGCGGCAAAAGATGCAATGTTTGCTTTAAAATGAGACTTGAAAAAACTGCTGCAGCAGCAAAAAAATTAAACATCGGCCTGTTTGGAACAACTTTGACTATA